>JAYUFG010000281.1:0-4970 GCA_043738845.1 Planctomycetaceae bacterium | reverse complement strand
GAAAACCCGGCTGAAAACCAGCCTGAATAGAAACGGACCTTCTGCTCTAAGACCTTCCCTACAACCGGAATAATCGGCAAGGTCGGCGAGAATCTTTGCAACTTCTCCAAACAAACCTCAAAGGGGGCGAGTGAGTGGCATTTTCCGGCAATCCACACTTTGTGGTTTACCCAAGTTGACGAAAACGGTTTGCGAGCGAATCGGCAAACCTGGGGTGGCTCACAACCGTATCGCGAGGCATTTCGGCAACATAGAATGTCCCCCATGCAACCTAACTTGATTGACACCCATGCCCATCTTGACCAGGACGATTTCAACCCCGACCGGGAGGCCGTGATTGCGCGGGCGGTCGATGCAGGACTCGCGTTGGTGGTCGTGGTCGGGGTGACAGCACCCTCAAGTCAAGCGGTCGTCGAGTTAGCGAGCCAACACGAAAACCTCTTTGCTGCGGTCGGGATTCAGCCGAACTATTGTGCTCAGGCCGCAGTCGGCGACTGGGAACGGGTCGTCGAATTGGCAAAGCGTCCGCGGGTCGTGGCCATTGGAGAGACGGGACTCGACCGCCATTGGGATTACACACCATTCGATGTGCAGCAAGATTACTTCGACCGTCACTTGCGTCTGTCGCAATCGACGGGCTTGCCGTTCATCGTGCATACTCGCGAGAGTGACGCCGATGTACTCCAGATGTTGCGAGAAGCTGCCGAACGTGTTCCCCTGTTGGGTGTCATGCACTCCTTTACGGGAACGGCGGCAACGGCTGCCGAATGTATCTCGCTCGGGTTGTACATCAGTTTTGCCGGGATGGTGACGTTTAAGAAATCGAATGACCTGCGTGCGGTCGCGGCAACGATTCCGTCCGACCACATTCTGATCGAGACGGACAGTCCTTACCTTTCACCCCATCCGCTCCGTGGCCAACGGAACGAGCCGCAAAATTTGGTCCACACGGCGACCTGCTTAGCAGAAGTTCGTGGGCAAACACTTGGGCAATTTGCGGCGACAACGACGGCCAACGCCCGGCGATTGTTTGGGTTTACAAGTCCGTAGGAAAAAGGGGCATCGGGCGGGATTTTGCAATTGGTTCGCCAATTGAGTAGACTATCGGAGGTCGATCATCGATCACTACTTTTAGCCTTCACCCTCAATCTTCTAGCAAGACCTTCGGGAGCCTGACCATGTCGGAAAAAACAAATAGCACCTGGACACGACGCGATCTGTTGAAAACGGGGGGCGCAGCTGCGGCCGTTTCGGCACTTGGGGGGATCGTCATTCCCAAGGTCTACGCTGCCGAGGATAACACAATTCAAATGGCCTTGGTCGGTTGCGGCGGTCGCGGGACGGGTGCGGCTGAAGACGCCCTTTCGAGAAAACTCGGTCCGACGAAACTCGTGGCGATGGCCGACGTCTTTCCGCAAAAGCTGCAAAGCAGTTTGCAGGGACTCAAAAAGTTCGACCAACAACTTGACGTTCCCACCGATCGGCAATTCATCGGCTTCGACGGTTATCAAAAGGCGATGGACTGTCTCAAGCCGGGCGACGTCGTGATCTTGACGACGCCGCTCGCCTTTCGCGCCGTGATGTTCAACTATGCGATTCAAAAAGGACTGAACGTCTTCATGGAAAAGCCGGTCATCGCCGACGGACCCAACGCCCGGCGGATGTTACAATTGGGCGAAGCGGCCGAGAAGAAAAATCTCAAAGTCGGCGTCGGACTGATGTGTCGTCACTGCGACGCCCGTGGTGAACTCTACAATCGAATTCAAAACGGCGAAATCGGCGATGTGCTTCTTCTGCGGGCGTATCGCGTTGTTGGTCCGACCGCGACCGCTTTCACCAAGCCGAAAACCGACAACAACATGACCGAATTAATGTATCAAATTCGCAACTTCCACTCGTTCTTATGGGCGAGTGGCGGGGGGTTTAGCGATTTCTTGATTCATAATCTCGATGAATGCTGCTGGATGAAAAACGCCTGGCCTGTCGAAGCGAAGGGCTACGGCGGACGGCACTATCGGGGCGATTACATCGATCAGAACTTTGACACGTACACCGTCGAGTACACGTTCGAGGATGGTACGAAGTTGATGCTTGAGGGGCGTTTGATGACCGGTTGTCACGACGAATTTGCGAGCTATGCCCACGGTAGCAAAGGCTCGGCGGTGATTTCATCCAATTCGCATTCGCCCGCCAAGAGTCGCATTTATAAAACCCAAAAGATCGGCAACAAGGCCGACTTGGCCTGGGCGTTCGACAAGAAAGAACCGAATCCGTATCAGCTTGAATGGGAACATTTACTGACCGCGATTCGCAAAGATCAAAAGTACAGCGAGGTCAAACGGGGCGTTGAAGCGAGTATTGTAACCTCAATGGGTCGAATGGCAGCGCACACCGGCCAGCTTATTACGTTCGATGACATGCTCAAGTGCGAACACGAGTTCGCGCCGAATGTGGACCGGTTCACGATGGACGGCCCCGCCCCACTTCAAGCCAATGCCGACGGCAAGTATCCGGTCCCCATGCCGGGGATAGTGACGAAGCAGGAGTATGCGTAAGGGAAAGGCTGCGAACAAATGAACGTACTCTCACATTCTCAATGCCCTTCACTCCCCGAGAGTCGCTCATGAACTCGACTCACATCCGTCGCCTCTTTACACCCGTGCTCTTCGCGCCGTTGTGGATGGCTTTGCTCGTGACGTTTTGCTCGCCACGCCTGTCACTGGCATATCTCATCTCTGGGACGGGAGGGTCGCAAACGGCTCCCGTGCTGGCACTGGGTGTGAATATCAATTTTGACGCTGGGCCAACTGGCAATTTTAACACGATCACGTTCAACAACGTGACGTTCAAGGGGATCGACGGGCCGTTCTTAATCGGCAACCCCTACATCAATCAATATAACACGAGCGGTGTTAATTCGTTGCAAACGGGTAATGTCCTGTCACCGTTCTTGCCCAGCGTTTGGGAGTTTGATTTCGCAACACCGGTCAATGCGTTTGCGTTTGACTTTGGTGCCTCTGACGACACGTGGCAAATGAAAGCCTTCGACGGTGCCAATGTGCAAATCGACAATCAAACGTTCGCGCCCATCAATGGGAGCAGTTTGGGTGAATACTTCGGGCTGGTCGCGCCGAACATGGCCAAAGTCTTACTGATCGACCTGAAGGACAATTACGTTGGGGGCGATCAGGTTTTCATCGATGACTTTCGGTTCACCTCCGAAGTCGTCCCGGAACCAACGTCCGGCGTTTTGGGTGGCATCGGTGCATTGACGTTCGTCAGCGTCGGACTTTTCCATCGCCGACGGGGCGTTGCAACGCAAATGCAAGTGTCAACCTAGTCGGCACTTCGCTCACAGTTCGTCGCTCTCAATTCATCTATAATTCATCATTCATCGCTCATCATTCAACATTTCCCCCATGCCTCATCTCGTCCTCCTCTCGATTCCGAATCTTCGCCGTCAAGACTTGCCGCTCATGCCCCGCTTGCGGGCACTTGTGGCGGGCGGAGAACAAGCGGCTCTCGTTCCGTCGTTTCCTTGTGTCACGTGTTCTGTCCAGGCCAGCATGACGACGGGCCAAGCACCCGACCAGCACGGTGTCATCGCCAACGGTTTTTATTGGCGTGACAAAGGCGAGGTCGAAATGTGGACCGCCTGGAACGATGCAATTCTCTCGCCGCAGATTTGGGATTTGCTCAGCCAGCACGACCCGAACATCAAGTCGGCCGTGTGGTTTCCACTGTTGTCGAAAGGGGCCGAGGCCGATTTTATTTGCACGCCCGCCCCGATTCACAATCCCGACGGTTCGGAATCGCTATGGTGTTATACTTGCCCGACGGAAATGTATGGAGAACTTCGCGACGCGCTGGGCCACTTTCCATTGAAGCACTTTTGGGGACCGCTGGCGAACATCAAATCGACCGCCTGGATTGTCGATTCGGCCATCCACTGTGCGAAGAAAGAACAGCCGAACTTTTTCTATATCTATCTGCCGCATCTCGATTACGCGGCACAAAAGTTTGGCCCCGACAGTCCACAGGCCGAACAATCAGTTCGTGAGTTGGACGAAACCATTGAGCGGCTTGTGGAAGGGTTCACTGCGGCGTATACCGAAGTGACGAGCGAGAACGAACCGCTGACCTGGCTCGTCGCGAGTGAGTACACGATTGTGCCCGTCGATCATGTCGTTTATCCGAATCGCGTTCTTCGCGAGGCGGGCTGGCTCACTCTCCGAGAGCAGGCCGACGGAGAATATCTCGACCCGGCCAACAGCCGCGCTTTCGCAATGGTCGATCATCAACTTTCGCACATCTTTGTGAAGGATCGCGACGCGGCCGCCGCTGAACAGGTTGCGAAACTCTTTCGCGGGCACGAGGGAATCGCGGAGGTTCTTGTCGGTCCGCAAAAGGCTCGCTATGAACTCGACCACGAACGGTCGGGCGACGTGATCCTGGTCTCGACACCGAATTCTTGGCAGGCGTATTATTGGTGGCTGCAAGACGACCGGGCACCCGGCTTTGCCCGCACGGTCGATATACATCGCAAGCCGGGCTATGATCCGGTTGAGTTGCATTTCGACCCGGCCACACGGAGTATCCCTTTGAATGCAAACTTGGTGAAAGGCTCCCACGGCGTGCCGGAAAACGATCCGGAAACGCGAGGCGTGATTCTTTCCTCCCGGCCGAACGTCCTGCGCCGAGAGTCGCTGGCCGATACGGACGTGTTTGAGGTAGTGCTGGGGGAAATGATGAATGCGGAACGATGAACGATGAATTGGGGAGAACAGTCTGGCGGGGTACGGACCTGTGCCTACCCGATGAACTGTCCAATTCGCCTCTTGCCTCGATCTTTATTCGATGATAAATTATAGGAAGTTGCTGAGAATGTCCGAAACTGGATATGGCCCTTCGGGTTCGATGGTATCCAAGCATTTTTCGATTTCTGACAAATTTGAACTGTGGCGTACCAA
>JAYUFG010000280.1:0-13251 GCA_043738845.1 Planctomycetaceae bacterium | reverse complement strand
CTTCCGCTTCTTGATCGCGACAAATTTCGCGACTGGGTTGTTGACGTCAAATGGGACTTCAACACTATCAAACAAATGATCGAGAAGCGCGTCGTTTTTAAATTAAATCTCATTCCAAAGGATGTTTGGGGTGGACTGTTTCCGAGTAATGCGTTTAATACAATATGGCATCATACTACTGGGCGGCCACGAGAAGCTATTCGTTTGGCATCGATTGCGATTACGACCGCATCGGATCGAGGGCATCTGTCTGTGTTAGACGACGACCTAACAAAGGCAATTGTCCAATTCTCCAAAGAACGGCTGAGCGATGTTGCTGGCGAGTTTCAATACAAATATCCGCATCTTGAGATGGTAATCAAACGAATGAAGGGATGGCCTAAAGAATTTCCAATTGAAAAGCTAAAGGATCTCAGTGAAACGCTCGTTTTAGAGGTAGAATGCAAAGAGAAGGATGCGGCCAACTTCGAATGGGTCGCCGGATATTCATCAAACGAATTTGCTCGTCTACTCTTGGGGTGTGATATTTTGTGGAGTAAAGCCAGTCGAACGGACGTGGCCGTTCGATACGACGCCGAAAATCCGACCGACATTTCGGCAGGAATGTGGTTCGCCGTAAATCCAATGTTTGCACCTGGCCTGGGCCTCGTCGGAGCGTAGCCGAATAGACGTAGGGGCAACGGTATTAGCGTAGGAGCTGATGCGGGAATACTTCCTCTCGTAGGTCACGGCCGCCAGCTTAACCGGTGCGGAGGCGAGATTCGAAAAACTAATTTGCGTCGCCAGGGAACGTCCTTTCGCGAAGCGAAGGACGGTCATTGCAACTGGCCCAATTTCTGGCCCGACAAAATGATCGCGGTCGAGTTTAATGTGCCGTGAGAGCGGATGTTGGCGGATCGGACCGGCGGTGGCGACTTGTACACGCGGCGTCTCGCCGCGTTGATGGTCGTCTTTCGCTCCGCGAAAGGACGCTTGTGTTGCGAAAACGGCCCGGAAACGGTGTTTCACCGCCCGATTTTCCTGATAGAATGAACATAGACCGCCAGGGAGAACTCTATAATACGGGAGAACATGCCATGACCCGCATTGTGATGACATCGAAAGTAAGTCGTGACGGAATGCTCAACGTGTCGTTGCCATTTGGGTTCGCGGAAGCGGACCAAATGGTCCAGGTGACGGTCGAGTCGGTCGCGGCCGGAAAACCGATGTCCCCAACGGAGTGGTCGGCCCGGGTCGATTCGATGGCCGGTTCCTGGATCGGCGACTTCGAGCGACCACCGCAGGGCGAATTTGAAGTGCGGGAGCCACTCTCTTGAAATATCTCTTGGACACCAACACCTGCATTGGCTGGCTTCGCCTGTATCTTGGCCGTCGAAAATCCGTTATCATTGAGGGATGGATGCTGCCGAATATATGCGACGACTAGCCGACCCGCTGTGGTACGGCGAGCAAGATGAAAACGGCGTGGACCTTTCGTTGATCCGCGAAAATCTTAAACTCTCGCCGGAAGAACGCCTGTTGCGGGGCGACCAAGCGCGGCGCAGTGCCCAGGAACTGATGCAGTATGCCGGACGGTTTTCCCAAAAGTGACCTCTACCGAATCGCGGAACTCCTCGCGCGGCACCGCGTCGAGTTCATTGTGATTGGGGGACAGGCGGAAACTCTGATGGGCAGCCCGCGCTTCACGTTCGATGTCGATCTTTGCTACCGTCATTCGGAATTAGACCTTTGTCATTCTCTACCTATTTCCGATTCTTAATCGCCCGCTGCAACGCGGTCCCCATATCGGCCGGGGACTCGGCGATTTCGATACCGGCCGCTTTTAGTGCGGACAGTTTGTCGGCGGCGGTCCCTTTGCCGCCGGAGATGATCGCACCCGCGTGCCCCATCCGCTTGCCCGGCGGAGCGGTGCGACCGGCGATGAAGGCGGCAACCGGCTTGGTCACGTGTTGCTTGACGAAGGCGGCCGCTTCTTCTTCGGCGGTGCCGCCGATTTCGCCCATCATTAAAATCGCTTCGGTGGCTGGATCGTTTTGGAACCAGCCCAACACGTCGATGAACGAACTTCCGACAATCGGATCGCCACCCAGACCAACGCACGTCGATTGCCCAAGGCCCAGGTTCGTCAGTTGCCAAACCGCTTCATACGTCAAAGTTCCCGACCGGCTCATCACGCCGACCGGACCCTTTTTATGAATGTAACCCGGCATGATGCCGATCTTGCACTCTTCGGGCGTAATTACGCCGGGGCAATTTGGCCCGATGAGGATGCTGTTTGACCGCTGCACAACATCGTACACGCGAGCCATGTCGAGGACCGGGACGCCCTCGGTGATCGCGATCACGATCTTGATGCCCGCATCGACCGCTTCGAGAATCGCATCGGCAGTGGCGGCGGGCGGGACGAAAATCATGGTCGCGTCGCAACCCGTTTTTTGGACGGCTTCGTAGACGGTGTCAAAGACGGGCAAGCCCTCGACGGACTCGCCCCCTTTGCCGGGCGTGACGCCGCCGACCATCTGCGTGCCGTATTCCTTGCACCCCTTGGTGTGGAACATCCCGACTTTTCCGGTGATGCCTTGGCAGATAACACGAGTGTTTTTGTTGATTAAGATGCTCACTGATGTATATCCTTTGGATTCGTTGGTTGATTAAAGATTCCGGCTGTCATCCCCTCGTATTTTTTTGAAGTGCGAAATGTCGTAATCCCAAGAACGCAAGTGATAATTCCCAAAACGATTCGTGTTGCTCCCAGGTACATGGAGAATTCTAGGCGTCCAAATTGCAAGAAGATGCCGCCCATAATCGTAAAAATTATCCCGGCGCAAATCGAATTCACTCCCTGACGACGGTATTGGCTCGCCGCCGCACGAAGATTCTGGGGATTAGTTGAAATCGTGTTTTGTATTACCACAACTCGTGACTCGCAACGGTCTCGACATGCGAGCGCATCACTAGCGAGCGCAGCGCAATCCACACACAATCCCCGACCGCAATTGCGGCAAATGCCGACGGCCTCGTATGCTGGGTGATTAAAGCATCGCACTTACTGCAACCTCGTGGCGACAAAAGCGTGTCGTTAAAATTCTGATTTCGGAATGTTTTCTAGTTTCTCGATCCGTTTAATTGTCCAGGGGTGAAAGTGATTTTCAAGGCCCATTTGCACTGCGTCGGCCTCTACTTCTAACAGCCCGCGAGGTAACGACATCGAATCCGTTGCCCAGAAAAGTAAATTCTCGGAAACAAGGATGATTCGAAGTCCGGACACGTTTTCGTTGGATGGTGAACCACCCGCCACAGCAACCCCGCGAGGATGTCCCATCACACTGGATAAGAACAACTCATTCGTATCTGCGTCGTAACCTCCACTATACAAAATTCCCTGCGGGTGGCTACGAGCCTCGTCCACCCGAAGGCCGTCACCTGCGAGATTTACTTTGGCAGGCGTCATGCGAATACTCGCGAAAACATTTTCTTCTGTTCGTAATGACATCAAACCGAACTGTGGATTTCTTGTGTAATTGCCCACGATGAACCCGGCAATGCGGCGTTCAAACGGCCTTTGGCTTCTTCCGCAGCTTCCAAGGTCGGGTACCGGAGTTGTCGGGAGTGCGGCCCTGGAATGGTCTCGCGAGCCTCGTCCGTGAAGACCCGCTCGTATTCCTTCAGTGGAATCGAATCACTTTGCTTACGCGTTGATTGGACGACAAAGGGCAACAATCCCGATTCAACGGCTTCTCGAGAGGTCAAGCCAATGCCAAAGGCAATATTCAAGGCCGCTTCGCCTTCGAGTTCCGTATATGCGCGAAGAATGGCATCGGAGCGTTCGTCATCCGGCAGATCGGCCCAGCGGTCCCAGATTACATAAACGTGCCGAGAGTGTGTGGCGTCCAACAATTGTTCGATAAACGCTGGCTGAACGCTGCTGGGCGCGGCGAGTTCGCTAGCCAACTTGCGGACGATGTCCTCGTTGCGACGCGCTGGACTTGCGGAAGGGATCACGTAACGGGCCATTTTTAATCCTCCTATCCCAAAAAACGAAACTGATCGGCCAACCAAGCTGCAGCCTCGCGCGATTCCTCGAGTTCGCCAATTCGTGGTCGATTGGTGCGATACCGCAATGTTTCGCGCCAATTGCGGTCGAGACGACGAACATGCGAAATCAATCGGCTCGCAAAGTGGGGCGCATAAGGCCGTTGAATCGCATTTCTGCATTGTACCAATAAATTGCCCCACCATGCGAGATCGTGCAAATTTCGCGGATTCGGTATCAACAGACCTTTCCCGCGGCGCTGCGCATCGCTTAGTTCGCGCATTCCGATAGGATCCATGTCGCCGAATCCCGCCAGGCGAAAATAGGACGCCTTGATGATCATCTCCGCTCCATATCCATAAAAGTACACGCTCGACAATCGAAAATTGTTCTTTGCGAGAAACCCCGCTTCCGCTAATCGCATCCTGGCCGCCGCTCGAAATCGGCAAATCGAATCGAACGCCGGTAATCGAGCGACGAGTGCCATAAAATTAACGACCGATGACGCCAAAACAGTTAACGGAAATCGAAAGTACATCCGACTTTCTCAGGTCGCTTTCGCCGCTGCGACTACCTTTTTCGCGGCGTCGGTCAAGCCTTCCGCCGAAATAATTTTTAGCCCGCTGTCGGCGAGTAGTTTACGCCCTTCTTGAACCTCGGTTCCTTCCAGCCTCACGACGAGCGGGACATTGAAGCCGACGGACTTATATGCCTCTAAAATTGCCGTCGCAATCGTCGTGCAACGCATGATTCCGCCGAAGATGTTGACGAGGACCGCTTTGACATGTTTGTCAGAAAGGAGGATGCGAAACGCCTCAGTGACTTGTTCAACATTGGCTCCGCCGCCGACGTCCAAAAAGTTGGCCGGTTCTCCACCGTGCAACTTTATCAGGTCCATCGTACTCATGGCCAATCCGGCACCATTGACCAAACAGCCGATGTTTCCTTCGAGCTTGACGAAACTCAGGCCCGCATTGCCAGCACGAACTTCCGACGGTTCTTCTTCGGCCAAATCGCGAAGGGCTGCGTGTTCCGGATGACGAAACGACCCGTTGTCGTCGAACGCCATTTTTGCATCGAGGGCGATCAGGTCGCCCGTCGCCGTCACGACGAGTGGGTTAATTTCGGCCATGCTGCAATCATGTTTCACGAAGACCTGAGCCAGACCTTTGATAAACTTCTCCGCACTGCGAACGCTCGCACCCTTGATGCCGAGCTTGGCGCACAGCTTGCGAACTTGATAACCTTGCACGCCCGCGTCGGGACAAAACTTTTCCGTGTGAATCAAGTGGGGCGTATGTTCGGCGACTTCTTCGATGTTAACGCCCCCTTCGGTCGAGGCGATCAAGACCGGCCCTTTCGCTCCGCGATCAACGACAATGCCGAGATACAACTCCCTGGCAATTTGACAACCTTCTTCGATGAGAACTTGCTGCACGAGCTTTCCCGCCGGACCAGTTTGCAGCGTGACGAGTTCATGGCCGAGCAGATTGCCGGCAACTTTGGCCGCTTCGTCCGCACTTTTCACAAGCTGCACTCCGCGCTGGCTGGCGATGTCCTTGATCGTCCCTTTACCGCGACCGCCCGCGTGAATTTGGGCCTTCACGACGGCAATTGCGCCGCCGAGGGACGTGAACGCCGTTGCCGCTTCAGCAGGCGTTTTGGCGACGATGCTGCGTGGCACGGCCACACCGGCTTGGCGCAAAATTTCCTTGGCTTGATATTCGTGAATTTTCATAAAGGGAGCGCAGTGAGGGTCGATGAAAAGGAAGAAGGCCGGAAAATGAGGCCTTGATTTCCGGCGAGCGAGAGGGCTTATTATACAAATTTATAGGCCCTTTTTCAATTGGCAAAATTGGGCCATTTTGCGTGGCGAAAAAATCGTATCGGCAGTCGATCAACGGCCACAAATGGCCACTGATGAATTGGCCCAATGGAATTTCCCGAATTATTATTGACGGGGCCCGGTTATTCCATCCGCTTCGCTTGCGCGGCGCGGCTAACCGATTGTTGCGAAACCGGGGGGAAACGTCTCGTCGATTCCCTGCTCGCCACCTTAAGCCGACCTGAATTCTGCAAACGGCAATACCTGACGAGTCGAACGGGGTTCAAGTACAATCGGATTGTTAAGGAGGTTTTCCTCAGGTCATGGCACTTCGTGAATGAGCGTTATCAACCCGAATTTTCTGTTCGCATCATTTTAAGATTTCATCATGCTCGACTCATTTGTCTTGACGCCCGCTCCGGCCGCTGGTTCTCCGCGCGAACGGGATAATCAGTATTACGAATTGTTGGCGGGCGGGGCCAAGACCCGATTGCTCGAAGGGTTTTTGGACCTCGGTTTGCCGGAACTGTTGGGAAGAAAAGGACCACTCTCGGCAACGGAAATTTGTCAGACTTTGGTCCTGCATCCAAACAGGACGTGGAAATTTTTGCATCTACTGTCGCTCGTCGGGTTGCTCGAGCGAACGGTCGGCGACGTCGGGCAGGACAATGCGACATTCGCTCTTTCCACGCTAGCGAAGCAGTTTTTCGGCAATGACGGTTCGCAAGGCTATTACTTTCGCGATCTGCTGACATACTGGCGAAATGTGGCGACCTTGCCGCTGGTCGATGTGTTGCGGGGGATGGAGTTGCCCGACGCCGTTCGCTGGCCGCCTCCCGGCTTGGAACAAGCAGAGCATTTGGAAACCTGGATGCGAGTGACAGCGGACGGTGCCCTGGCGACGTTGACGCAGTCCGACGTGATGCAGGGTGCGCAGACGTTACTCGACGTTGGTGGCGGCGACGGGACGATCGGTTGCGCATTGGCCGAAAAATATCCCGACCTGCAAGTCACCGTTTTCAACTTGCCCGCTTCCGCCTATCTGGCCCGACAGAATATCGCAAACAAGAAAATGGGCGAGCGAGTTAGTGTTCACGAGGGGGATTTTCTGACCGACGAATTGCCGTCCGGATTTGATCGCGTCCTGTTCAGTCGGGTGTTGTGCGATTGGACGCCCGACGTTTGTCGAATGTTGTTCGAGAAATCGCGACGTGCGCTGCGGCCGGGTGGAAAACTGGTTATTAACGAGGCCCTGATCGACGGAAATCTTGACTATACGGTCTCGTGGGAGTTTCGCTATCTGTTTTACGACACGTTCGGCCGAGTGCTGTTCAAAACACTGAGTATCTACGAGAAATTGCTGGCGGCGGCCCAATTCACAATTGTGAAAGTGTCGCCGATGCTCGATGACGCTTTCTATTCGGTAATTGAAGCGGTGCCGATGGAGAGTGAAGTCTAATGGGCCGCGTGTTTCCAAATCGAGAGACGCTGGGGATGCTCGCTGAGCGGGAGCGACAATTGTCGAGTGCGCTCGATCTCGTGTTGGAACGACGGCGGTGGGGTCGTGAAGCAACGACGGCGTTTCACATTCGAGCTTTGCAAAAACTGCTGGCGTTTGCGAACGAGCGCGTGCCGCTTTATCGCGACAAGTTTCAAGCGGCCAACTTTCGACCGGAGGAACTTCACTCGCTCGACGATCTGTCGCGAGTTCCGTTTCTTACCAAAGACGACCTGCGACAAAATGACCTGTCACGTCTCAAACCGGTTGGCTTGAATGAGGATGTGCGGCTTCTCTCTTCGTCCGGTTCGACGGGCATCGCGAGCAAGTTGTTCCGCGACGAGATTTCGCTGGCTTATTTCACCGCTTACGACATAGTGCTGTACTACGAGTGGTGCGAAGGAAAGCCGCTAGCCGAGGCGGTTTATTTTTTGGACATCGTGCCCGGCTCGATTGATGCGGCACTCGCCGATTGGTTGCGGACGACGGTCCCGGAAAGCCGAATCGCGTCGTCGTCTGAGCCAGTGGACGAGCAGATTTCGCGGATTGAGCGGTTGCGACCGGAGTTTATTTCGTCGTATCCTTCGACGCTGCGCAATATCTCAATGAGGCTCGATCAACGGGGTAAATCTTACAAACTCGCCAAATTGTTACATGCCACTTCGGAAATGCTCGACGCGAAAACAAAAATGCTGTTAAAAAAAGTTTTTCCCAATGCGAAAATCGAGCAGACGTACACGTCGACCGAGGCGGGCTTGATTGCCTACCAGTGTCACGAAGGACGTTGGCACCTGTGCGAGGAAGCGGCGATTTATGAAGTCGTCGATCCGCAGGGGCGGCCGACGGACGAGTTGGGTGAACTCGTAGTGACGAACCTGATGAACTGGGCGACGCCGGTCATTCGCTATCGGGGACTCGGCGATTTATGTCGCTGGGACCATTCGCAATGCCGCTGCGGGTCGCAGGCCCGATCACTCGCACAGTTGGAGGGTCGCGCGACGGAATCGCTTTTCAAAGCCGACGGTTCGTTCGTAACGCCGTTCGAGGTGACTAATGCGTTAGAAGAAGTGTCGGGCATTTATCAATTTCAAATCATTCAGCCAGCCCTCGATCAAATTGAGATATTGGCCGTTGCTGAACGTTCGAGTAAACATTCCGAACACGAAATTGCGGGGGAGATAAAAAAGATTGTCGAGCAACTTTTCACGGACGCGACGCGGTGCGACGTCTGCTTTGTCGGTTCCATTCCCTGTCGAACTGGCTCACACAAAACGCCGCTGGTCATCTCGCTAATTGCCCGTGTGGAGAATGCGAAATGATATGGAACGTCGCTCGCGCGAAAAACGAGTTTACCTATTTGCTCTGCGGATATGGGCAAATGTTCCTGTCGAACAACGTTGTGTCGGGCGGATTGTTTTTGCTCGGCTTGTTGATTGCCTCGCCGTGGAATGGTTTTTTGAGTTTGGTCGGGGCGACCATTGTCACGCTGCTCGGAATGCAGTTGGCCAAGAATACGTCGGAAATTAAGAACGGGCTGTTCGGCATCAACGGCGTGCTGCTCGGCTACGTGTGGGTCTTTTTTCCGGAAGTTCCATTCTGGCAGTCCGCCGTCTTGACCGCCGTCGGTGCCATGATGATCGCGTTCTTGCTCGCCGGTTGCTTGACCTTGTGCCGAAAGAGAAAGTGGACGTTTGCGTTTTTCTCGACGCCGTATGTGCTGGTTGCGTGGCTCGCACTGGGGTTGCTGCATTCGACACAGGTGGACGATCTACACCTGTTTGCGGGTTGGCATTCGCTCGCCGAAAAGGAAATCGCCCAAGCCGAAGCGGCTTTTTCCGCAGCCCAACCGACCAGCGTGCGAGCGAGAGCCTTTCAACACAATGGATTGGGCTGGGTTGCCTTTCAACAGTTTAACTTCGCCACGGCGCGGGAACATTTTCAACAGGCCACCGAACTCGCTCCCGACTTGGCCGATCCGCACGATGGGCTGGGTTGGTGTGCGTTTAAGTTATGGCAATATGACGTTGCCGAACAGGAGTTTCGCGAGTCGCTCGCCCGCGATGCGGGCTTAGCCGATTCGTGGCTCGGACGGGGTTGGCTCGCATTGCGCGAGGACAACGTCGCGAAGGCTCGCACGTGTTTTGAACGGGCCGCATGGTCCGCGCCGTTGTGTGGTCCGGCTTTTGACGGTTTGACGCAGTGTTATTCAGGCGAAGGTCGCGAAGAATTGGCGAGCTGGTCGCGTGCGTGGGCAGAGTTCATTGCCCGACATCTGGGGACTCGATTTCAATTTCTTTCGGGACGGCAACTTTTGTGTTGGCTCCTGTTTGGCTTGGGCATTCTGTGGCATTCACGAATTTCGTTCGTGGCGGCAGGGGGTGCGATCACGACGTGCTTCCTGGGGGCGAGGATGTTCCCCGATTTAGCGGCGACGTTTGGCGACGTCCATTTCGCGTTCAACTTGATTGCCACGTTCATTGTCCTAAGTGGGCTGTATTTGCAACTGAACGCGGTAACACTCGGTTGGTTGTTCTTGGTCACGGTCGGCATGACGCTCGGTTGGCACGGCTGTTCCGGCCACGTGTTCGCAACGGGCTTGCCGCTGTTGTGCGTGCCAGTGAATGTCGTGCTGGCGTTGACAACATTTCTGTTTGGGCGATTTCCGAAAAGCTGGCCCAAGCGTCAAGCGATTCCTTTCGAGTTTGCCGTGACCTCACCGGAACAGGTGCGGTTGTGGCTCAAAAAATGCACGATTGCCGAAAAATGCTGGGAGAAAATTGCAGCGTCACGGCGTCGATGAGAGTTGGCCGGGTCATTACGCATTTCGCAATTGCACGGGGAAGAAAATGGTTTGCACGGCGGACCTTTTACGGCTCAGCCCGCACGGAACTTTCTCACGATTTCGACATATTGGGCGGCGAGCGATTGAATTCTTTGGAAGTCGCGGTTGGCGACCGCCTTGGGTTCGACGAGCGAGCCACCAACACCCAGGGCAACCGCACCCGCCTTGAGAAATTCAACGGCCGTCGTCAGGTTCACGCCGCCGGTCGGCATGAGACGGATTTGCGGAAGGGGTCCGTGGATCGCCTTGAGATAGGCTGGCCCCACAAAGTCGGACGGAAAGATTTTGACAATGTCGGCTCCCGCCTCCCAGGCGGTCACGATCTCGGTCGGCGTAAACGCGCCCGGCATGACGGCCGCATCGTACCGCTGACAAAGTTTGATGACATCGACGTTCACGGTGGGCGAGACGACAAACTTCGCCCCGGCCAAGAGTGCGGTCCGGGCGGTCTCTGGATCAAGAACGGTGCCCGCCCCCAGTAACACTTTATCCCCCAGCTTATCGGCGACTTGCTCTAAAACGCGATGTGCCTTCGGAACCGTAAACGTGACCTCTAAAACCTCGACCCCGCCCGCGAGCAGGGCCTCCGCCACGTCGATCAAAAGCGATCCGTCTGGGGCACGGATCACGGCCACGATGGGATGGTCAAAAACACGTTGCAGGTCTTGGAGTTTGGACATTCGTCGGCCTTTTGAAGTGATAGTTGATTGAGAATTGGAGGAATAATTTGTGAGAATGGGGCCGTTGCCAAAGTAGGTTGACGTCCGATAAATGTCAACGGAGTGGAATGGAAGTACGGTGGACAGAGGGTTTATGGCGGTGGACAGGAGGTATTCACCCCCCGCTCGCTGACAGGATTTGCGAAGTTTTGCCGGACTTCCCATGCTGGACTTCTCCTGTCGAACGGCAATAATGATGAAAGCAGGGAAAGGCGTGTCAAACGTGCTAGAGGCGAATGGACGAGAGGGCATTGGAACATCGCAGGGAATTTTTCCGTGAACCACAATCTGGATCTATCCGCGAGCCTCAGCCGATTGGGTCAAGTTTTCGCCGACGTTTTGGCGGAGGGAGTCGGCAATCCCAAGGCGATCGATCCAATCGATTTGTTTACACTTTTTTATAGGCTGCTGTTAATTGGCATCACCGTTAAGTTTTTGGTGGGAAAGTGGCGCGGTCGTAATAGTGACGACGTGCAAGGTACCCATGAATTGTTGACGAACTTCCGAGAACTGCACGCCAAAGGTGAGCTTAGCGATGTAGAATACCGAACTATAAAGACGCAGCTAGCGGCGAAGCTGCAAGCGGAGCTAAAACAACGTCCGCCCGACCCGCCGCCAGTGGCCGAAACCCCCGATGCTTAGCCCGGTCGCTGACGGGCCAATGTTTGACCGCTTAGCCCGGTTGTCCACGACCGGCATGAATAATTTAAGTTAAATAACGCTGGATGGGCAAACTTTGCCGACCCAGCAGGTAGGATTTTTCGACTGTGACGGTGCGTTCCACAAGGATGTTTGAACGGTCGTCCAGTTGCCGACGTAGTAAAGGAAGGAACTTGCTCATTGGAAATCCGCCCTGTGGCGGTTAGCTGGTTCTCATGTTAGTGCGTTAAGACGGATAGTTTATTATTTTGCTCGAACGAGCGCGGACAGGGATGCCCCCCAGCCCTTTGTGTAAAGGAACCTGGGTCACGCGAGCGACCTCACTGATTCGACCCCAAGTTCTTTGACTTCAAGACGGCGAAGTAACAAGGGAATTTCAAAGGAGTAGGCATGCCCACCGGTCGTGATCTTCCCGGCAGTCGCCGCACCAGCGGCACTACCAAGAAAAACGCATTCTGTTCATTCTGTCGCAAGAGTTATCGCGACGTCGGACCCCTCGTAGAAGGCCCCGGCGACGTCTATATCTGCGGCGAGTGTATCGAACTGTGTCAGTCCATCCTCGATCAAGAGCGTAAACGCCGCGGTTCCGCCAAGCCGCTATTCAATCGCATTCCTTCGCCGCGTGAAATCGTCAACCAACTTGACGAATACGTGATTGGCCAAGAGTATGCCAAGAAAGTTCTCTCGGTCGCCGTCAATAGCCATTACAAACGGCTGACCGCGACCAACGAAGGAACCGACGTCGAAATCGACAAGTCGAACATCCTTTTGATCGGTCCGACCGGCTCCGGCAAGACGTTGCTTGCCAAGACCCTCGCCCGCGTGCTAAATGTGCCGTTCGCCATTGGCGACGCCACCACCTTGACCGAGGCAGGCTACGTCGGCGAAGACGTCGAGAACCTGCTCCTCAAACTGTTGCACGCCGCCGACTTCGATCTCGAAGCGGCTCAGCGGGGCGTGTTGTACATCGACGAGATCGACAAAATTGGCAAGACCAGCCAAAACGTCTCGATCACTCGCGACGTGTCGGGCGAAGGCGTTCAGCAAGCCCTCCTGAAAATGCTCGAAGGCACGGTTGCCAATGTCCCGCCGCAGGGTGGTCGCAAACACCCCGAGCAGCAGTACATTCAAATGGACACGACCAACATCCTGTTCATTTGCGGCGGAACGTTCGTCGGCATCGACAAACTCATCGCCAAACGGCTCGGCAAGAAAACGATGGGTTTTGGACAAGAGTCGGGCGTGCGCATCGAAGACGACATGGGCAGCCTGCTGGAGCATGTCGATTCGGACGACGTCCTGCAATTTGGCATGATCCCGGAGTTGATCGGTCGCTTGCCGGTGATCTCGGCGTTGAAGCCTTTAGACGAAGCGTCGCTCGTGCGGGTCTTGACCGAACCAAAAAATGCGCTGGTGAAACAATATCAGAAGTTGTTTCAGATGGAAAATGCCGATCTCTCTTTCACCGACGATGCGCTCCGCGCCATTGCTCGCAAGGCAATGGAAAAAGAGACGGGCGCCCGCGGCCTGCGGTCGATTATCGAACAGGTCATGCTCGACATCATGTATGAGTTGCCCGAACGGGGCAGTAATCAGCGTTACGTGATCACACCGGAAGTGGTGAACGGTCGCGAGGCGTTGTTCAATGTGGCCGAGCCTAAGCACAAGAGCGCG
>JAYUFG010000279.1:0-5004 GCA_043738845.1 Planctomycetaceae bacterium | reverse complement strand
GCCAGCCCAAAAGGCGATTGATTTCATCGTACAAACGCAAAACAAAACGCGGGGCGGCTGGCGTTACGATCCGACTGCCGGTTGGTCTGATACCTCCGTGACGGGCTGGCAACTGACCGCGCTCAAGAGTGGCAAGATCGCCGGTCTCAAAGTTCCCGACGAAACTTTGAAACGAGTGACCGCTTGGCTTGATCTCGCCCAGGTTTCTAGCACCGATGGTTCGCAGTACGTTTATAATCCCGTCGCGGAAGAATTCACCGCCAGTGACGGCGTGAAACAACAGGCCAACGGTCGCAAGCCAACGGTCGTTATTTCGTCCGTCGGTTTGCTCATGCGAATGTACCTCGGTTGGGACCGGACGAATCCCAACATGATTCGCGGGGCCGATCGCTTGAAAGAAAATCTGCCGGAGATCGGTCGCTACGGCGAGAAAAAACGCGACACCTATTACTGGTACTACGCGACCCAGGTGATGTATCACATGGGTGGTGATTATTGGAAAACGTGGAACGAACGACTCCACCCACTATTGACCAATTCGCAAGTTCGCTCCGGCGACTTGGCCGGAAGTTGGGATCCCAACGGGGCGGTGCCCGACGTCTGGGCGCAGGCGGGCGGACGCCTGTATGTCACGACCATGAATCTCCTCTCGCTCGAAGTCGCCTATCGCCACTTGCCCCTTTACGAATCGACGGGCAAGTAACTCAACCCGCCGCACGCCGTTGCTTTCTCCCACTACTTTTTACGATTTGGTCTCGGGCAAAAAACGGGGCCTTGGTGCTACGCTCACTCGCGGATTGTTGCGTATCGCCGAGACACCCTATGCTACGGCAATGCGCGTGCGCAACTGGCGTTATGACACCGGCCGTGCCACCATCGGTCGCGCACCGGTGCCGGTCGTGAGCGTCGGAAACTTAACGCTCGGTGGGACGGGCAAGACGCCCTTCGTCGCTTGGCTCGCCCGCTGGTTTCGCGACCGCGATGTTCGTGTGTCGCTCATCAGTCGTGGTTACGGTGCGGAACAAGGCAGCCGCAACGACGAGGCCAGAGAGCTTGAGCAAAAACTGCCCGACGTGCCGCATTTGCAAAATGCCGACCGCCTTGCCGCCGCGCAGGTCGCCGTCGAAGAACTCACGACCCAACTGATTATTCTCGACGATGCGTTTCAGCACCGACGGATCGCCCGCGATTTGGATATTGTCCTGCTCGACGCACTCGAGCCGTTTGGCTTTGGCCATGTCTTTCCTCGCGGTGCGTTGCGGGAATCGGCGGCGGGCTTGAAGCGAGCACACGTCGTCGCTTTGTCACGTGCCAATGCCGTGGATGAGGAGACGAAATCGCGCATTCGCGACCGGGCGATGCAACTCGCTCCGCACGCCGTGTGGGTCGAACTCGCCACGCAGCCCATCGGGCTTTTGAATTCATTGGGCGAACGTCGCCCGCTGTCGTCCGTTGCTGGCCAGCGGCTCGCGGCGTTTTGCGGCATCGGCAATCCGGCAGGCTTTCGCCATACCTTGTCGCAAACGACCGCCGAGATCACGGCCTTTCGGGAATTTCCCGACCATCACCAATACACTCGTGCGGATGTGAACTCGCTGGCCGAGTGGGCCGTCACCGCCCGGGCCGAGCAAATCGTCTGCACGCATAAAGACCTCGTCAAACTGGCCATCCCTCAAATCGCGAATCTTCCCCTCTGGGCCATCGAAATCGGCATCAGCTTCCTGGCGGGAGAGGCAGCGATTGAGCAAACACTTTCACCACTTCTCGCCCGTGTCGCCGCCAATCGGGAAGACGATTGAGGCCACTCACATTTCCCCCCTTTCCTTCCGGGAGAGGGTTGGGGTGAGGGCTTCCGGAGTCACTTTCACAGTTCGCAAACGCTGTTCGCCCCTGGCCCGGCGTGACTTGGCAGTGCAAAATAGTCGCATGAACTTATCCGCCTCTCCGCTCACTCTGTTCCGAAGTCTGCTCTGCGTCAATCTGGCGGTCTGGATGTTCGCGGAGGTGAATGGAGAGTGGGCCTTTCCCTGGGTTGTTCCCGTCTTGGCCCTGGCGGCGAGCCAAGCGGCACTCGCGGGGCTGTGGTTGACCCTCGGCGACGGGTCGGCCTGGAAACGCTTGTCCTTGGTTGCGATTCTCATCGCGATTTGGGGCGTCGTGTTTCAGTATCGGCTGGCGGCGGCTAATCCACTCGAGTCCAGCTTTCTCAAAGAGGTCTGGATTGGCTACTCGCTGCGCTTCGCGGAAAAAGTTTCGCAAGATTTGTCGGCGGTGCCCATCGCGTTTGGTCTCGCATTGACGTCAACCTGTTCGGCCGGATTGGGGATTGCGTGGCGAACGTTCGGCTGGAAGATTTCTGTGTCGACACCTTCTACGCTGAATTCTTCCGGCCCAGATGACGAAACGGCCGTCTCTCCAGCTTCTCAGTTGCGCTGGTCGCAGTTCTCTGTCGCGAACCTGTTGCAATTGACGACGGTCGTGGCGGTGCTGTCGTCGCTGGGAGCGTCGATCAATCCGGCGATCTTGGGACTCCTGCTGTTTGGCCCGGCCTTGGCGGTCGCCGGCTGGACCAGTCTTCTGGCCTGGGGTATTTTCGTGACCGAGTTTCGTAAGGAAAAAATCGGCGTTGTCCTCGCATTGATCGCCTGCCCGATCTTTACGTTGCTGTATGTGATGCGGTCCGAACCTTCACAATGGGCATTGGTCGGCTTCGTCCTGCTGGAAGTTTTGGCCACACTTGTAATCCTTGCTGGGCTGCGGCGGGCCGGATTTCAATTCGCCGGTGTGGCGGGGTCCACAAAACGCCCCGCCACCTGGACTGCCAATTTGCGAATGCGCTGGAATCGAGTGAGCGGCAAAGTGGAACCGGTCAATATCCCAAATCCCAATCAGCGGGAAGTCCCCCTCTATGAACCGCGCGGCCTCAGCCCGGGCCATGTTCGACAATTTATTCCGGCATTGATCGCCGTGTCGTTTATGCTCGATGCGTTTTTGTGGTTGAATGTGCGGGGGAGAGACGTAGCACTTTGGCAATTCGTCACGCTGCTCATGTTACTAGCCAGTCAAATCGGCGTTGTGGCCTTGTGGCTCGGACTTTCGCGACACCTGTCGATTACGAAGATTACAATTGTTTTTCTCATTATCGAACTGGTGAGCTTCCTAATTGCGATACCATTGGGATCCGAAATGAACGGCGAAATCCTCATTCTATTTAGCATCGTCACTCTGGCCGATTTTCTCTTCGTATTGATCGCTCGGAATTATGGGGTTTGTTGGACCTATAAACCGCCCGATGCTTCCTACCAACAATTTCCGGTCCGGGGTCGGTTTCAATTTTCCCTGAAACAGATGTTCCTATGGACGACGATTGCCGCCCTCTTCTCGGCCGGACTGCGGTTGTTCATCGTCCGGGATTTTGTCGGCCTTTTGTCGTGGAATTTTTTGGGATGGCTTTCAGCGACCACGATTCCCGCCATCATTTGCCCCTGGCTGATTTTTGGAAAATCGAGGGCGATGCTGCGCTGGGTCGTGGCGTTGGCAACGTATTCGCTGGCCACGTTTCTATTGTGGCACTTGTCGTTTCCGACCGACGTTTGGATTTCGGCGTGGTTCGTGTTTGTCAACTTCGGCTGGTCGCTGTTTTCACTCGCGACCATTCGCACGACCGGGTATCGGCTGCGCCGTACGAGTCCAACAAAGTAAGTGTCCGACCATTGTCGTCTTTCGCTCCGCGAAAGGACGGTTTGTCACCATGCGAAACACGACCATCCTGTAAGTTGCAGCACGTATCGACCGAGACGCCGCTGGACTACGATCCGTCCGGCGTCCATAGTCGCGATGCAGCAGCGACGGGCGCGGCACTTTCGCCATTTCGTCGAGCCTTAATTCGCACATAGGGTGTGACATATTGCGATCGCTGTGCAAAACTCCCGAGCGGGGCGTTTTTTTCGGCGTGCAGCGGTTCGACCAAATCTTCAATCACGAAGCCAGCCCGACACATGCCCCCCAATAAATCTTCCCAGCGGTGCAAAAATTCCAGAGTTCCCGGCTCACGATGCTGGCTTCCCACGACGGGCGGCAGTGGTCCCGAGCGATAATACGGTTCTGTCAGTTCGTAACCGCCGACCGACGGTTTTATATCGGCTTGCAGGCTGATTGGCGATTTGTGCTGGCTTAAGTACAGCCCGCCCGGTGCGGTCACGCGGGCAATCTGTCGATAGACGCCGAGGACGTCAGAGACATAGCATGTGCTGACGGGATGGATGACGATTGCAAATAGCGCGGCGGCGAACATCGACAGATCGTCCATCGACGCTTCGACAATTTCCAAATCAATTCCGCGTTGCTTGGCCACCTCGCGATCCAATGCCAACATCGCCGGGCTGAGATCGACGACCGTGACCTTTGCCCCGGCTGCCGCATACAGTGGACCATGCTTTCCGCCACCTGCCGCGAGACACAAGAGCGACTTGCCTGCGATACTGTTACCCAACCACCCGGCGTTATTTACCACCCCGAAAGGGTCGGAAAAGTCTCCATCGGGTGCGGGCCGCGTAAAACGCTGTCGCTTTTCGACGAGCGCATCCCACGCCCGCCGGTTATGGTCGATCACAGAGCGCGAAGGTACGTCGGACATATTTTGATAGATCGTGTAAAGTATGTTCGTGATTGGGGGAGCGTCCGCCTCACCAAGCGATCATACTCGCCACACAGCCCGCAACCAACACAACGAGAACAGCAGTGCCCTATAAACCGATGATATCGACGATCTGAACCATGATTGGCCAATTGAATTGCGTGTGGCCTAAACTCCCGTGAAACGCGAGTCGGGAGATGCGAGGAAAGCGGGGGACGATTTCTGTGGTGGTCGGTCGTCGGTGAAGCGGAATCAAATGCTGGAGAGGTGCTAATTGCTATCATCCCTCCGGGATGAATTGCGATCCCTTGTACAAGCGGCGTCTCGCCGCTTCCGGACCTCGCGCAAACGGCGTCTCGTCGCAATGC
>JAYUFG010000278.1:0-13285 GCA_043738845.1 Planctomycetaceae bacterium | reverse complement strand
CCAAATTCCAAATCGGAAACCGACTCGTGTTCCATATTTCATCGTTTCCCCGTTTATTCTTTTCCCCTCTTTAATGTTTCGTATTTGTTTCGAATTTCGTACTTCGTGCTTCCCCTCTATTGTCGTCTTTCGCTCCGCGAAAGGACGCTTCGTCGAACAAAGAATGCTGCACGTGTTCGTTACGCTCGCTTCCTGGAGGAAGCTGCTAAGCGATTTCACTCCCCGTTTTGCATTTTGCATTCTGACTTTTGCGTTCCCCAAACTCCGGTCGCTTACGCTCCCGGCTGGCCATTTCCCTTTTGCATTTTCACTCATCGTTCATCGTTCATCGCTCATCATTCATCATTCATCATTTTCCCTCCCCATGCACTTCCTCCCTTACCTCACCGCGATCCTTCTCGGCCAATCGCCTGCGGCCGAACTCTCCCGCGCCGTCGCTGATTGCGAAACACTCTCGGTGACGGAACGAACAAGCGTGCGGTATTTGAGTTTGTACGCCCTGCCAGTGGATCGTCGGGCAGAAGGTTTCGCCATCGCCAGTTTCGTCCTGAACTCGCTGTCGCGGACCCGCTTGATTGTTGCACCGCGAATGCTGGACGATTCATTGCTTCGCTTCACGATTGCCGACTACACCGCCAACGACACGGAGTTCAAAGAATGGTCCACTGCCTGGGACGAACTCGCCAAGCTCGATCCCTATTGGCACATCCGCACCGAAGTGATTGCCAAACCGGCGAATCTTCGCCCGGATCCCAAACCAACTGACCTCAAACAAGTCGCCGTCAAACAAGTGACCGTCGATGGCGGTTGGGTCGGTCTGGAAAACGCGGCCAAGTTGAAACTCCTTACCGGCTCGCAAGGTGCCTTGCTCCGCGCAGAATGGTTCGTCGAACAAGCGACCCAGCCCCCCGCGCACTATCAGTTCGCCGGTGTGCCTGACACGGAGAGTGCGTGGCTCACGTCGCTCGGCGTCGATGCGAAGGCGATTGACAAGTTGCGAGCGAATCTCGGTGCGAACTTGATTCAATCGCAAGTGACGAACAAACCCCGCCGCGTGATCTGGCAACAAGGACCGCTCGGCGGCGTGTATGCGACGCTCGATGTCGAGGTTGTCACCGCCGACCGCGATTTCGTTCGGCGGCCGATTAGTGCCGACGGTTTTCAAGCGGCCTTCGATGCGAGTGAGTGGTTCGCAATGGCACCCAACGGTCTGTGGCGAACGGCCCTGTTCGACAAAAATGGCAAGCGACAAGACGCGGTGCCCGACAAAATTGCCAAGGACACCAGTGACCCCCGCGGCGATGGTCGCGTGATCCCGCTCATCAGTTGCATTCGCTGTCACACCGAGTCGGGCTTGCGACCCTTTCGCGATGACCAAACGACCCTGTTGAAGGACGGCGTTTCGCTCTACAGCTTGAAGCCCGAAGTGATTCAGCGGGCGACCGAATTTTATCAAGAACCCCGCTTGCAACGACAGATGAAGTTTGATCGAGAGACGTATTCCGTCGCAGCCGCTGCGGCGACCGGCGGAATTGAGCCAGAGGAAATTTCCACATCGCTCGGAAACGTCGTGCGAAATCACGCCTATTTGCCCGTCACGTTGGAGCAGGCCGCGCGAGAACTCGGCCTCGCGCCAGAGATTGCCGCCCATCGCTTTCGTACGTCGCGCGATCCGATTTTGCTGATTCTCTCAGCCGGTCGGCCCGCGTTGCGTAAGCAGTGGGAGAGTTCGTTTGCGGAAGCGAGTGTGAAGTAAACGCAAAAATCAGAACGCAAAATGTAAAACGACAACGCATTTCAATACGCCCGCTTAGCCGCTTCCTCCAGGAAGCAAGCGGAACCCATCCGCGAAGCATTGTCCAACCCATTGCACAACCGCCAAACCGTTTCCCTGCTCACTGTTCACCGCTCACTGTTCACTGTTTTGATTTCGACCGTACTTGCACCGCTCGCTTCCTGGAGGAAGGCGGCTAAGCGGGCCGTGCGAAATGTTGTTGTCGTTTTGATCCTTCCGCCGTTTTGCATTTTGCGTTTAACTACCTCTCACCCAGGAAAACCATCGCCATGAAACGATTGTTACTATTCGCTACTTGTTACTTCATCCTGAACGCGGCACACTCCGCCCAAAGCGAACCACCACATGTCACAACACCGCCACAGCGAATCGTGACGGAGTTTGCCGTGCCGGTCGCGGTGCCCGTCGCGCCGCTGTCGCCGATTTGGTACGGCACGAGTCCGTCGCAATTCGGCGGAACCGCGTGTGGGCAAAGTGCCACACCACAATATGGCGCAGCGACTTCGTCCCGCGAACAGGACGCCTGGCTCGACCGGCTCGCTGAAAAAGTCGCCGTCCGACTATCGAAGGAGTCAACGGTCACAGCGAATGGAACAATCGGCGACAAAACCGCCAAACCGTCGGCTTCCGCCTTGTTTGTCGAGCGTTGCAGCACCTGTCACAGCGGAGCGAATCCGAAAGGGGGCATGAGTTTGGACAACCTTGCCACTCTCTCCGCCGAGCAACGCTTGCGATCCGTGCGGTCGATCATCACCGAAAAAATGCCCCAAGGTGGTCCGAAGCTCTCGCCCGCCGAAGCGGGCCGGTTGATTGGAGAATTGGTGGAAAACAGTAAGCGATGAACAGTGAACGCAAAAGTCAAAATGCAAAATCGAGAAATGTCCCCACGAACAAAAACATTCCGAACGACCCGCTTAGCCGCTTTCTCCAAGAAGCCTGCCTAACCAACCCGCGAATTATTCTCAGCCCAATTGCACAACCCTCACTTCGCTTACTTCGTGTGCCACTCTTCGTTCATTGGTCATTTTTCATTCGTCATTTGTGTTGTTTCCGTTTCTTTCTCGAAAGGAGTTTCTCATGTTCCGAGTCTGTGGTTGGTTCGCGCTGTTGGTCGTGCTACTGGCGAGTACGCACCACGCCGTCGCATGTCCCGTCGCGACGACAAACGTGGCGATTGCCGAGGTCGTTCAGCCGGTGATTGTTTCGGCAATCGTTGCACAACCGGTCGTGACGACCGTCACAGTGCCAACGGTTACAGTGCCAACGTTCGTGCAGGCGGTCGCCATTCCGACTTTCGCGGTACAGACCGTGGCGGTGCAAGCCGTCGCTGTCTCGACGGTGGTCTCGACCGCCGTTGTGCAACCGCTCGTCGTGAAAAAAGCTGGTCCGATCCGCCGCGCGTTCGGCGTCAAGGCCGTCGTGAAGTAGTGATGCGACATCATTTCGTCGTCGACCCTCCCAGGCGAAGCAGAGACGCTTTGCTCGGGAGGGTCGCGATGAATGAATGTCGAATGACCAAACCGGAATAAACAATGAAAATTATCGCCACATAATCATTGGTCATCCTGGTTTGGACATTGGACATTTCCCCGTTTTGCGTTTCCCATTCATCCTTCATCGCTCATCATCCTTCATCGCTCATCATTCATCATTTCCCCACCATGCACATCCGCGACCGCGTCCAAGAACTCCGCCGTGTAAAAGCCAGCGACCTTCGCCCCAATCCGCGAAACTGGCGGACCCATCCCGCCGCGCAACAAGATGCCCTGCGGGGTGTCCTCGCCGAGATCGGTTACGCCGGAGCCTTGCTCGCGAGAGAATTGCCCACCGGCGAACTTGAATTGATCGACGGCCACTTGCGGGCAGAGACGACGCCCGACGCACTCGTGCCAGTCCTAATTCTCGACGTGAACGACGAGGAAGCGGCCAAGTTGCTTGCCACATTCGACCCGTTGAGCCAACTGGCAGAAACGAACTCCACCGCGCTCGAGGAATTGTTGCTCGACGTGGACACGAACAACGACGCCGTGCAAACCATGCTCGATGCGTTGATGCTGGGCGATGAGGGCCACGATTCTACGTCGGTTGATAACGAGTCGAGCGACGGCACACAACGTTCACCGTCGAACGAACCGAACATCCCAACTCTGTTTCAAATCATCGTCGAATGCGACGACGAAGATTCACAGCGGGCATTGTTCGAACGACTCTCCGCCGAACACTACACTTGCCGCTTGTCCAATTTGTGACCGACACCAACACGACGATGTTCCAACGACAAGGCGGCGGCTTGGTGGAATGCGTATTTGAATTCTTTCGTTTTGCATTTTGCATTCTGACTTTCGCGTTCCTTGTTCACTGTTCACCGCTCACTGTTTCCCCCCATGCACCACTCCTTCTCCCACACCTGTCCCGTCCACAACTCGTTCCGCGTGCAACAAATCGCCGGGATGTTCGACGTGCCACTCGCAGAAAAAGCGACCGCCACGTTTCAGGCTGAGTTGCCGGACGATGAAGAACCGTGGCAGATCGGCCTCATCGTCGGGCCGTCAGGCAGCGGCAAGAGTTCCGTCGCCCGGCGGGCGTTCGGCAATGCTCTTTACACCACCACCGACTGGCCGCAGGACAAAGCGGTGATCGACTGCTTCGGCAAATTGCCGATTAAAGAAATCGTCGGGCTGTTCACCGTCGTTGGGTTCAGTTCGCCCCCATCCTGGATCAAACCGTATGCGGTGTTGAGCAACGGCGAAAAATTCCGCTGCGACCTCGCCCGTGCATTGGGTGCCACTGCTGGCTTGTCCAGCAGTGAGAATTGCCGGGAAAAGCCACCATTAAGCACTGCTGAACAAGCCAGCAGTGGCACCCTCAAGGTTCCTCAATTTGGAAAACTCATCGGCTCTGGAAGTAACCCGCCAATCGTCGCCTTCGATGAATTCACCAGCGTCGTCGATCGCAACGTCGCGAAAATCGGGGCGGCCGCAATCGCCAAAGGAATTCGCTCCGGTCGAATTCGCCGCCGCTTCGTCGCTGTCACCTGTCATTATGATGTCGCCGAGTGGCTCGAGCCCGATTGGACGCTCGATATGGCGACGGGCGAACTCGACCGGAGGCGGCTTCGGCGACCGCCGCTCGAAATTCAAATCCATCGCTGTCGAGCTACGGCGTGGTCCCTGTTTAAGCGTCATCACTATTTGAGTGGCGGCTTCAGTGTCGCCGCCCGTTGTTACCTCGCCCGTTGGAACGATGTGCCGGTCGCCTTTTGTGCGACCCTGCCAATCATTGGCAAACAAAAACATCGCCGCGTCACGCGGATCGTGACGTTGCCCGACTTCCAAGGAATCGGGATCGGGATGCAGTTCATGGAGGCAGTCGGCGACTTGCATCACGCCGAAGGACTGCGAATGAACGTCACGGCCCGACATCCGGCCTTGATTGAACATTGCCGCCGCTCGACCCACTGGCGAACGGTCAACGTGAAAAAGACCGGCTCAAGTTCGGCCGAGCGGTTTGTGAAAGGCTATCGGGGCTCGGCCGGAAGAACGGTCGTGTCGTTTGAGTACGAGGGAAGGGAAAGTCAAAAATCAGAACGCAAAAGGCAAAACGACGAAAACGAAAGAAAGAAGTGGAAAACGACCGACCCATAAAACGACACCGCAAGAATTACATCCGCTGTTGTGACGCTCTTTCTTCCGTTTTGCATTTTGCGTTCTGACTTTTGACTTTACTCCTCCCATGCCTACTAAAACACGCAAACCACTGCTCGACGACGCCAAACAACGCGAAATCTGCGCGATCCTCTCCGTCGGCGGAACGCGGTCGGTGGCCGCGAAGTACGTCGGCTGTTGCGTCGATACGATTCGCCGGACGGCCCTGCGGGACAAAGTCTTTGCCGAGCGAATCCAAAAGGCCGAACCCTCCACCGAAATCACGTTTCTCAAGAGCATTCAAACGGCGGCGAAAGAATCTCGCAATTGGCGAGCCGCCGCCTGGGCTTTGGAACATTTGTTTCCCGAACGCTATGCCCGCCGCGCGAACAGCCCCCTCACTCGTGAACAAATCACCGAAATCCTCACGCAGTTCGCCGAAGAACTCCTCGTCGATTTACCCGCCAAGGACAGAGAGAAGATCATTTCACGCATCGCCGCGATGAACGGGAGCGGGGAAAACAGTGAACATTGAATGCCAAAGTCAAAATGCAAATCGCCCGCTTAGCCGCTTCCTCCAGGAAGCAAGCGTCTCAAACACGTCGATCTTCACTTGCCCCACAACGCCGTCCGTTCAAAAACCAACTTCTCCCATGAAACCCAAACCGCCGAAACTCACGCTCCAAAACACCGACGTACTCCGTCACGATGCCAGTGTCGCCGTCATCGTTGAGGATCGCAATCTACGTCGGGCCGAAGCGGGCGAAGAGTCACCAGAAAACCTGGACCTACTCGCGTGGGGACGGCGATTCCTGCCCAACCATTTCCGCCGACAACCGTCGCAAATGCACCGCTGGCTCAGCGAACAATTGCAAACCTTTCGCGATAAACGGGGTTGTCGCCTGAACGTGATCGGTCCCCGCGGCGGGGCGAAATCGACGCTCGGCTCGCTCGCCTTCATTCTGCGGACCGCCCTCGAAAAGGCCGAGCCATACATCTGGCTCGTGTCGGATACGAAGAGCCAAGCCGTCACGCATCTCAACAATCTCAAAATGGAACTGACCGCAAATCGGCTCCTGGCGGAAGAATATCCAACGGCCGTCGGCGAAGGGCCGGTCTGGCGTTCCGCCGCGATACTCCTCAACAATGGCGTGTTGATCGAAGCCTTTGGCACCGGTCAAAGCATTCGCGGTCGCCGCTTCGGTGCGATTCGGCCCACCTTGATCGTCGGCGATGATCTGCAAAACGATTCGCACATTCTGTCGGCCTTGCAACGCGAACAGTCGTCCAGTTGGTTCAACGGAACGCTGTTGCCTGCCGGGAATAAACGAACGAACGTCCTGCACTTGGCCACCGCGCTGCATCGAGACGCGCTCGCGTTGCGATTGCACGCCACGCCCGGCTGGCGGTCGCACATCTTTCAGGCAATTGTGCAGTGGCCAACGAATATGTCGTTGTGGCAAGAGTGGGAATCGGTCTATGCGAGTCCCGACCGGGACAACTCACAACATAACGACGCGAAGGAAATTGCCCGCGCGTTCTATGAAGACAATCAAACGGCGATGGACGCGGGAGCGGAAGTCCTGTGGCCCGACGAGGAGGACTTGTACACGCTGATGTGTTTGCGAGCCGAGTCGGGCCGCACCGCGTTCGAGCGGGAGAAGCAGAGTTCGCCCCTCGATCCGAATGCGTGCGAGTGGCCCGAGGAGTATTTTGCCGAACACATTTGGTTTGACGAGTGGCCCAGCGGTTTGCAACTGCGGGTGATCGCGCTCGATCCGAGCAAGGGGACCGATGCGCGGAGGGGTGATTACTCGGCCTTTGTTTTGCTGGGCCTGGCGGAGAACGGCGTCTTTTTTGTCGATGCCGATTTGGCCCGGCGGCCAACACCGCAAATCGTCGCCGATGGGGTCGAACTCTGCCGCACGTTTCAGCCGCAGGCGTTCGGCGTCGAGGTTAATCAGTTTCAAGAGTTGCTGGTAGGCGAGTTCACCGCCGAGTTTCAACGACAGGGAATGCACGATCTCAATCCTTGGAACATCGACAATCGGGTCAATAAGCGGGTACGGATTCGGCGGCTCGGCCCACTGTTGTCCACCAAGCGATTGCGATTCAAAACCCATTCCCCCGGCGTGCGGTTGCTCCTCGAGCAGATGCGAGACTTTCCCGCCAGCGATCATGACGACGGGCCAGACGCGCTTGAGATGGCCGTGCGGCTGGTTGCGGAAATGATGAATGATGAATGATGAATGATGAATGATGAATGATGAATGATGAACGCTGAATGCTGAATGCTGAATGATGAATGAATACGGTAACAGTTTAGCCGTTTGAAGTAACCGTCCAATGAACGGGAAAATGTACGGAGGGTTAGAAAAAAATCTCACGCCAAGGCGCAAAGCTCGCAAAGGTGTTATTTGGAGACGATTCGTTGCCCTCACACCGTTCGCGAAACATTTTTGTGTCTCAGTTTCTGGTTCGGTCGCCTTTTTCCCCTTTCTCTGCGAGCTTTGCGCCTTGGCGTGAGATTTATCGATTCGACTTCATACGGCTAAACAGTTACTGAATTCGTTGTTTTGCGTTTTTTGCATTTGTCGTTTTAACTTCCCCCTTTCCCCAAGGAGCTTCCCATGTCCAACACCCTTCAAAATCTCGAACGACAACTCCAAGAGAACCTCGACGAACTGTGGAACAACGTCGTTGATCCGGAAGAAGCTCTTTACGACAACGATGGAACGCGCTGGCTCGCCGTTGGAATGGACCTCGACCATCGCGGTGCGGCGAACGGAGCGTGCCTCAATGAACTGCAACTGCAAGAAATCCGGCGGCAATGTCGCCACCTCGCTACCCACAACGAGTTTGCGATCAATGGTCACGAAAACCGCATCAGTTACATCGTCGGGTCGGGACATACCTATCGAGCGACCGCCAAAAAACACGTACTCGTGTCCCAGAAAGACGATTTGCGGAATCAAGTGCAAGCTGTCATCGAGGAATTCCTCACCATCAATCAGTGGCAGCGGCGACAGCAGGAAATTGTCCGTCGCCGGGATCGAGATGGCGAAGTCTTCTTGCGGTTCTTTGTCGGGACCGACGGTGTCACGCGGGTCCGCTTTGTCGAGCCGGGCCAAGTCTTCACGCCGCCGGAACTGGCCAGCGACCAGTCCGCCGCGTTCGGAATTCAGACCGAGCGGGACGATGTCGAAACAGTGCTGGGCTATTATATCGACGGCCGACCGGTCGAAGCCTCGCAAATTCAACATCGCAAAGCACACGTCGATGCCAACGTCCGGCGGGGAATGCCGCTGTTCTTTCCCGTCCGAAAAAATCTCCGCCGGGCCGAAAAACTGTTGCGAAACATGAGCGTCGTCGCCGAGATTCAATCGGCCATCGCCCTCATTCGCCGTCACAAATCGGCCACCCGGACCGCTGTGCAACAGTTCGTTTCCCGTCAGGCCGACGCGACCGCCATCAATCCGGCAACCGGCAAAGCGACCACCATTCACCGTTACGGACCAGGGACGATTCTCGATGCACCTGCCGGAATGGAATACGACTTTCCCACCGCCGGTCTCGACGCGGGCAACTTTGTGACCGTGTTGCAGGCCGAGTTGCGAGCGATTGCGAGCCGCCTCGTCATGCCGGAGTTCATGCTGTCGAGCGATGCGTCGAACGCGAACTTTTCTTCGACGATGGTCGCGGAAGGGCCAGCCTTGAAGATGTTCGAGCGATTGCAGGCCGAGCAGATCGAGGATGACTTGGTGGTGCTGCGCCGGGTCGTGACAAACGCGATCCTGGCGGGACGATTGCCGAGTGAGACCTTGTCGCTGATCGACATTACCGCCGCCGCTCCATCGTTGGCGGTGCGGGACCAATTGAAGGAAGCGCAAGCGAACCGCATCAACTTCGCCAGCGGCATCCTTTCCCCGCAAACCTGGAGCCAATGGTTGGGCTTGGACTATGAGCAAGAGCAGGCGAATTTGCGAGAAATCGCGGGAAATAGCGCGAAAAATTCGGCGGTTTCGCCAGAAATATGTGGATAATTGGGTCCAACTGGTCAACTCAGGCCGTAACCGATCTTGTTCAACCAGAAGGATTTAAGTAACTTCCGAACCGCCGAGCTTTTCGGGTGTCACAATTTAGGGTGGTGGTTGTCGGGTCACACTCGGTTGAATAAGATGTAGTTGGTATAACATCCAGGGACACAAGCCATGAGCGATTTTTCTAATAACTTGTTCGCCGATCCATCTTTTTTGGAAGGAATGGGTCGCGTGTTGGACTTTGGGGATACAATGACCGACTTCAATCGTTCGTTGACTTCAGAACAGGCCGATTCGCGTGCACTTTTTGCGGACTGGCTGGCCTTGGGCGGTGATTTACAAATGGCGATGGAATCTGTCGCGTCACGGAATCGACGGTGAATTGATTGGGAAGCCGATCCAGCAGAAAAAACCGACAACGTGACCTAGCACGTCGCTCGCGAGACCCGAGCGATTTAAGTGTTCCGCCGGGGATCATTGGAATCTCGCAGACGACGGCGTACTCCGGTCCGGTTCCCCCACCATCCATGATTAAAGAGTACGAGGCCATTGTGCCTGGTTCCGGTCAAGCGATTTTCGACATGTTTCAAAAACAGGTCGAACATCGAATGTCGCAGGAGAAGTTCGCGGTTCGCCAAGAAAACCTACGGTCGTGGGGTGGTTTAATTTGCGGCTTCTTGGTCGCGTGTCTGGGTCTCGTGGGTTCGGTTGTTTTAGGAATTCACGGCGACTCCGTAACGGCTTCGGTGATCGGCGGTGGAACACTGGTATCTTTGGTCGGAGTCTTCGTTTTAGGTAAGAACGCCACCGTGAAAGAACGGCTTGAGCGAACCAAAATTCTCTCTGGCAAGCGATAATCGTATTCGGATGAATGAAGGGTTTCTCATTGATTCCACCGTTCGTGGTTGATGACTCGCGCCCGTTGAAATTCGACCCCCACTCGCCCCGCCCCGCGACCAACGGTCGCGGCTTTATCAATGGAATCCGAAATCATCCATCGCTCATCGTTCAGCATTCATCATTTCCCCATAGGCGACGTTGCAATGGGGACAAAAGCACGTTTCGCGACGGCTGGTTTGACGACAATTGGGACAGTAGATCAGCGTCGCCAGAGGATCGTGCGTGTGCCGCAGGTCGTCGAGTGAATGAGTGGGCAGGATCGGGTCAGAACAAAAACGAACGACAAGGATTGCGACGAGGTTTCCCACTAGCGAGCAAACAATAAGACCGAGCCAACTGGCCGGGGGCAATTTCACTTGCGTTGCCGTCCAGGTTCCAATCGCGACGGCGGTCGTCATCGCAAAGAGCGACATGATGCTAAATTGTCGCGGAACAATGCGGCGAACGGTGCGGGGCGTGTGGCGGGAAGTGCGCGTTTCCGTTAGTTGTCGCAGGAACCAGCCGCAAGCGAAGCCGATGAGTGTGGGTACGACCGCGACAAATACCGGGAATAAGAAAAAATGGACGAGGAAAATAAAATAGGGTGTAACAATTGCCAGGAAAAAGATCGGGATGAGGAGGGCCAAGGCACCGACATAAATCGCTCCGACCAACGGGTTCTCTCGACTACGTTCCGACATTAAGCCCAACGGTCCGACGTAGAGCAACAACAGGAAGAGGTTGCCGAGCGGATACATTCCCTGGAGAATGTCGTACACGAACGCGACGGAAAAAAGCATCCAGGGGATGTAGAGCAGCGCGATCGGTCGCCGCACCCGTTGTCCCCCGTATCCGATCAAACATCCATACGCGACACACAAAAGTCGGACGTAGGGAATCGAGCCGGCCCAGAACATGATGTCGATAAATTCATTCCGCAGATTCGGTTGCAACGCCGACAAAACGACCGTCATGCCCAGTGTGAGCAAGAACGATAACACCATCGCCGGGAACCAAGTCAGTTCCAGAAGGGGCGGACCCTGACTGACAGCATTCGTCGAAGGTGGAGAATCGCTCGGGGGCATGTGGCGATTATACAACATGCGGGGCCAAGAGGATATCAAGCGTGAAAAGAAGCACGAAATCCGAAGTCCGAAATCCGAAACAAATTCGAGGGGAGAAATGTTAAATCGGAAACGGGGATGCCGACGGACAAGCGATCCTTCTTTCTTCGTCCTCTTGTACCTCTCGTATCTCGGCGGCTAAAAATCTTCGTCAGCCAGTACAAAGAAATGAGCCGCCGAGATACGAGAGATCAAAGAGGGGGGAAAGGAAGAGGGAAGAACGGCAGGGGCTTGTCATTCCGCAAGAGGCGGCGACGGGTCAGAGAAGTAGCGACAGACGAGAATCGCAATCACATCACCGAGCAGGGTCCAGAAAATGAGACGGAACCAACCGCGATAATTATATTGACACTCAAGCCCCAGCCAGGTGCCGATGGCCACGGCGGTTGTCAGCGCGAAGAGCGACATCAGACTAAATTGTCGCGGGAAGAATCGGCGGACCGTTGGCGGGTGGTTCGTGCCGTCTTTGGGCGTTGCCATTTTTCGCAGGAGATAACCGGCACCAAAACCGAATAGTGCCGGAACAAGAACCACCAATGGAGCGGAGAGAAAATCCATCGCCATTCTTCCATTCTGACCCACGACATTGAAGGCGAGCAACCCGAACAAAATCGCGACATACATTGCGAAGAATCCGCGTGCCCAGATGTTTTGTCGTACCCTGGCAAACATTAAACCGGCGGGCAAGGAATAAAACACGAAAGCGACCAAGCCGAGTGTGACAAATATCAGGGAATCTCTGTAGACAACTTCGATCAGGAACCAGGCGAGAAACAGCATCCAGGGAGCGTACAGCACGGCGATACGCCGCCGCACGTTTTGTCCTCCGTAACCGATCAGGCAACCCAATGCGACACTGCACATCGCCGGGTGGAAAAAGTTGTGTTCCATTCCGAAAAAGTATTGTGACCATATTCGCTCCAACCCACCGGGCAGCGATCGCCAAAAAAACGGCGAACCCGAGATGACAACATACGCCAAAGACGCCACGAACGATGCGATGATCGCCGGGAACCAGGTCAGTTCGTGCAGGGGTGAACCCTTGCTGACAACATTCGTCGAGGGTAGAGAATCGTTCGGGGGCATGGGGCGATTATACATCGCGCCGGGCGGGGCGGATATCAAGCGTGAAAAGAAGCACGAAATTCGAAATTCGAAACTCGAAATCCGAAACAAATTCGAGGGGAGAAATGGTAAAAATGGAAACGGGACAAATTGCGAACGCCCAACAGAAAACCCCTTCTTCGTCCTCTTGTACCTCTTGTATCTCGTCGGCTAAAAAATCTTCGTCAGCCAGCGAAAAAGAAATGAGCCGCCGAGATACGAGAGACCATAGAGGGAAAAGCGAAGTACGAAATCCGGTAACAGTTTAGCCGTTTGAAGTAACCGTCCAATGAACGGGAAATTGTGCTGAGGGTTAGAAAACAATCTCACGCCAAGGCGCAAAGCTCGCAAAGGTGTTATTTGGAGACGATTCGTTGCCCTCACATCGTTCGCGAAACATTTTTGTGTCTCAGTTTCTGGTTCGGTCGCCTTTTTCCCCTTTCTCTGCGAGCTTTGCGCCTTTGCGTGAGATTTATCGATTCGACTTCATACGGCTAAACAGTTACGAAATCCGAAACAAACTCAAAGGACTGAAATGGAAATATCGAAACGGAAGTCGGTCCGTTTCGATCTTGTTTCCGATTTAGAATTTCCTGTTTAGAATTTATTGTCTCCACGATGGGTCTAAAACCCTCGCCTTCAGGCGAAACCTTTAGGTTCTTAGCTTGTGGAGTTAGGTTGACTTTGGCGAAGGTTACG
>JAYUFG010000277.1:0-1887 GCA_043738845.1 Planctomycetaceae bacterium | reverse complement strand
CGCTTGCCATGCACATTCGGCATCCGCCAATTGTGCCCGATGCGGTCGCCCGGCCGGCGCTTGTATTCCGTAAACGGTTGGCTAGGAGTCTGTCCACGAACTCGCGCGGTGTGTTTTTGAAAATTGGGTGGGGTCAGAAAAATTCGATCGTCCGAGTGGCGTGGATGGTGGCCGGAGTGCGGAATGGCAATGGGCTTGAAAGCTGGGGGCTTGGCGGCATTGAGGAGGCTTGTTGCGGCGGATGTTGCGATGTAAAAGTCGTACACTTCGTGTTGTTGCGCCGTGCTCAGCCTGTGGCCCGGCTTTGGCTCCGAAATAGTTTCAATAAATTGTGCGTCAGGCACACGAGCTTCCATTCGGCTTTCATTTTCCGAAGACCTCGCATGAGAAATTGTCGAAAGCCGCGACCCTGTTTGATCTGTCCAAACACCGGCTCGATGATGGCCTTGCGGCGTGCGTACTCCGCCCGGCCGCGTTTCGTCCGCAGCTTGCGGGCCATCTTTTCTTTCACGCTCAAGTTTTTCGGCGGGCGACCGATGGGTGCTGCCGGAATTGGCGCGTGATGTTTCAGGCGACCGGTGGCCACGTAAGCGTCGTCAATCCGCTCGTGCTGTTCGAGATGCGTAACATTCTCTTCACTAAAATATCCGGCATCGGCACTGAACGCCGCGACATGTTCCGTCACATCGACTTGATTCAGATTCGCATCGGTCTGCTCGACCATCGGCTGCACTTGGCGACAATCGTTGGCCTGATCGGTCACGTCGGCCGCGACGATGATTTGATTTTCAGTAGCTACTGCTTGAGCGTTGCCGCATTGATCCCAACCTTTGTTGGACGTCTTCATGATCTTCGATTCAGGATCGGTGAAGTTGCGTTGATCCTTGGCGTCGGGCAGCGCATCTTGCGGATTGATCTTGGGAGCTGGACGGCCCTCAGCCGTTCGCAAAGCCGCATCTTCCTCGGCTTTGGCCCGAGCTTGAGCCTCTAAAGCGGCCTTCGCTTCGCGAATTTTTAGCAACCGCGTTTCGCGTCGCGATAGTTCGGCGGGAAGCTCTTCGCCCGTCCGGTCGGCTCCGAATTCGGCATCTTCGGCGGTGTCTGCGGACTGAGCTTGTTGCAACAGTTGCTCGATCTCTTGTTGCAAACGCTGCTCTTCGCTGAGCATGCGGTCGTAACTCATCGCCTTATGCCGCGAGGCGTTCGCCTTAACCTTCGTGCCGTCCAAACTCAGTCGGCCGAGCTTTAACAAGCCCGCCGCGCGACACAGTTGCAACACCTCGACAAACAAATGTTGCACATGGTCCAAATGTCGCCGACGAAATTCGCTGATCGTGCGAAAGTCGGGCAGGTCTTCGCCGACGATCACGCGAAACGCCACGTCGGTCTGACAACGGGCGGCAATCTTGCGAGAAGAAAACACCCCCACGCTGTACGAATACAGAAGCAACACCAACATCATTCGCGGATGAAACGGCGGCTGGCCTCCCCGCTCGCTGTCATACGATTTTAGAATCGGCGAAAGATCGAGATGTTCGGAAGCATCCAACAGAAAATAAACAAGATGATTTTCCGGCAGCCAATCTTGCAACGTGGGCGGAAACATCCAACTTTGCTGCGGCGACCATTCGCGAAACTTGCGACTCATCCCAAACCTCCGTGACCAAAACTCGTACAAAAACCGTGCAAAACCGAAATGCCATCCGACCGAACACCGTTGTAGCGCATGTCATTCGCAAAATCCAGAGGCACCGAGGTTCTTGGACAGACTCCTAGGTGGTGTGGTCGTTGCGGGTGTGCTGTTCTCGGTCTTCAATGCAATTTTTGAAGAAATCATTTTTCGCGCGATTGTTTTTGACGCCGTTGAATCACGGTGGGGTGTTCGGG
>JAYUFG010000276.1:0-5025 GCA_043738845.1 Planctomycetaceae bacterium | reverse complement strand
TTTCCAGTTATCGCTGGATGAGCAGGCACTGGACGAGGGTCCGTATCATGTGACGGGGCGAGCAAGCGCATATCGCAATCCGCTTCAACCAACTTGCGTTGTGTCTGCAGTGGACTACACGCGCACTTCGACTGCGAGCTATACGACCATCCTTGCCGACTGCCCTGGAATCGCAGCTCTAATATCTTTTGGCGGTTCAGACGCATTTGCATTGGGAACGGGCGCCGATCTTCGCAGATGGGGAGTCGCCATCGTCGATCCACAACCCTGGGTATTAGGAACGAGCGCATATTTTGCTCCGGATGGCAATTTCTCAAAAAGAAAGGCGAGCCCGCGACCAAAATCCGTATTGAGTGGCGCGAGTCGGGCTAACCGACTTGCATCGATTCAGTCTTCCTTGGCTCTTCCACTTCGGATTTTCGCTCAAGTATTAGGCCGATCGCCGACCCAATTGTATAAGTGGCTTGATCCCACCGAGGTAGTCGACCTGCAAAAGTCCTCTGAACATCGCATCAGCGTCATCGAGCAAATCGCGAGGTCTTGGGACCGTCGCGCAAAATTTCCGTTGGGCACATCGAGAAAACATGTCCTGTCGAACGGGCGAACGATTGTGGACATTTTAGTTGCTGATAACATTGACGAACGAGCGGCTGAAGCCGCGCTATCCGAGATCGCCGAGCAATTGGAGGAGAGACCAATGTCTCTTTCTCGCCGAATGCAGCAACGCGGATTTTCGCGGCGCCGGCGAAAACTACCAGATGACGATGTCTAAGGCGGCGATCGACGCAGAATGTGAAGCTATAAGACGTGATTGCTGGCGTTGCGGCTCTGTGGTGCCGGGCTCGATGTATCCGTTGATAAAGTCGTATCTTGTTCGGCCGGGAGAAAGTGCGCCCCTTGTGTTGGAGGAAACCGACTGGCTGGTCGTAGTTTCGCACAGCTGCGACATCACGGCGGCTAGAATGGACCAAGAACCATTTGTTGAGATCCTACATTGCCACCAAGTGCAGATTCCCAAATCGCAATTTAAGAACCGGCGCTCAACAAGACGCCTTCACTTTCGACCCAACAGTACTACGTTGCCAAACTTTTTTCTCGATGCTCATGCAACGGCGGATCGATACTTGGTGCCAAGACGGCATTTCGCTGGAAGTGCTCCATGCACGAAGCGATCGTTGAGGGATGAAGCAATTGATGGAATCCGATCGTGGTATGCACTGCGCAGCGATCGACCGGCGTGGCCCGATGAACTAAATGAACGATTGGCAACAGTTCGTGACGAGCTCGAAAAAGCGCTGAAGCCGCTGGACGAGGATTCGACCGAAATTAGGGTCAGCATATCTATTCAAGGCGACCGATTTCGCTTGGCGGTTTACCTGGTTGTGGACGAAGAGGTGTGGGAAGGCGGTGCGACAGAGAAAACGCGGGCCATCGCGTGTTTTCAGCAGTTTGTCGCCGTACTCGCCAATTGTGACGGCGTCGAGGTGGACGCGGACTTGTCTACGGCCATCAGCGGCGCCGAATTTACGTGGCAAGACATGAAGACCACAGATCGGTGGAATTTCGCCAGCCTCACACCCATCGATCCGGCATAACTCCGGCCCGTACGTGAGTTCGTCACGGCGTCCCAGGGAATGGACCGGCCGGTTATTTGAAAATATCCTGGAGTTTTTAGGCGACGAAAGGGCGCTTATCCACGGCCCCAAAATTGACTCACTCTCCAAATTTCTTTCGAAGGAACTCTAGAACGGCACGCTGTTCTTCTTGGCCAGCCCTTCTTATTTGTGATAGAAGCCAAATGGTGGTCGGCTTTTCCCCAGTAATGTTTTTGGCTCCTTGATTGCAGGTTGAGCAAAGAGCGCGAAGATTTGAGAGCTCGTCCTTCCCGCCGAGGCTTTTGTCTTTAATGTGACCGAGGTGGAGACGAACCTTGCGGCCGGTGCCGGGGTCGATGTCGCCAGGAGTAAGTCCGCACATCTGACACGTAAATCCGTTTCGGTCCAATACCTCTGCCCGCAGCTTGGCTGATATTCCTCGCGCGAACGCGATCTCTCGTTTTTCCCGCGGAGCATCTTCCAAATAGTATTGGCCTGGTTTTAGATCTGATCGATCATGATGTGTAAGAATCGGCCAACCTTCCTCGTCTCTCAGCTCTCTTGTGCGTCTGGCATATTCACTCGCCTGACCGGACGCCTCTTGCAGCTCGCGTGAGTCGATTACGCGGCCGACATTAGCGAGAAAGAACTTCCTTATTCGATCCTTTGACCCAAGCTTCTTCGCCATTCCCTTTCCTTGTCGCCTGATACCCGATTGGCTCTAATCGTCGACGATTCGAACAGATAATCTACGCCGAGATCGCGGTGTCTCTACCTATTTCCGATTCGGAGCCAGCCTCAGCCGATCGCCTTGAGGGCTGCCGGCTGAGTGCCCGCCGCGCTACGGCTGCGATTGCCGCAGCAAGGTCGGGCGGTACTGCGTTACCGATTTGCTTGGCGATCTCAGTCTTTGTTCCCCTGAACTCGAAATCATCGGGAAATCCCATCAGTCGAGCGGCCTCGCGGTGGGTAATCGGGCGGTGCTCCGACGGATGCAGGTAACGACCCTTTTCAGGTTTGAAAAATTCGGTACGAATTGTGACCGACGGACGGTCCCACCATAATCGCCCGAATAGATCGGTGCCACCGGATGTCTTTCGTATCCAGCATGCCGGCGTCAGATGCCGAGCCTTGCGCTGCAAATCGAATCGATTGCCACCTACCGGTACGGCTTTATACCTGGCCAAACTCTTTGGCGTTGGGTTGCGGCCAAAATGCAGATTTAATGGTGACGAAGCTCCAATCTCTGTGCCAACCGGTTTACCAAGATCGCCGATTACATCGCGCACCGTACGCCAACGTGGCAGGTCCAATTCCATTGCGGCGGCGGCGTGCGTTTGAGGAGGTGGAAACGACGGTTCCGTGACGCTTTCGCGCCAACCGATCACAATCGTACGCTTCCGAGTTTGTGGGGCGCCGTAGTCTGCCGCATTCAAAATGCCCGCGCGAGTCTTGAACCCCATACGCTTGGCTCGGCGTAGAATTCGTGCCAACTCCTCCGAGCGGAAGAGCTCGGTCACATTTTCCATGACAAAAATCTTGGCGTCTGATAGTTCGACGACGTCGAGGTATGGCTCCCATAGAGCGCGTCGATCATCTCCGTCGCGCTTTTTATTCAGCAGGCTGAATCCTTGGCATGGCGGCCCTCCGATTACAACATCGGCTTGGGGCACGCGGGGCTTCTTTTTCAACCAGTCTTCAATACTGCCGCTTACGACTTTGCCGTGGAAATTGGCACTGTGGGTTTCCAACGCTGCTTCATCGTTATCAACGGCGAGCACGCACTCGAATCCGCCGCAAAATCGTGGGTCAACGAAGCCGAGCGACATTCCGCCGGCACCAGAAAATAAATCTATAAGTTTGTAAGTCATTAAGCGCGTGCCTTTATTCGGATCTTAACGTTCGCTTCTCTCAGGAATCGAGATAGTGTCTGCTGCAATCGGTGGCGATCTTTGGTTTCGCATTGCCAAATTGTCAAGACTCGCCAGCCTTCCCGTCGCAGAGTCCTGACTGACTTCCTGTCGCGCAATTTGTTGTTGGAAATCTTGCGCTGCCAAAATTCGATGTTCGAAGCTGATGGCCTGCCTCGCGGGCATTTGTGTCCGTGCCAGTAACACCCGTGCACGAACATCACGCAGTTCCGCGCGGGAAGCACAATATCCGGAGTCCCGATTAAATCCTTGCGATGTAGACTGAATCGATAGCCGAGTCGATGGACCAGCGAACGCACCAATAATTCCGGCGCGGTGCCCTTCGTCCGCACCGCCCGCATGGTGCGACTGCGTTGTGCCGAAGTGAGATTGTCGGGCATGATTCATGTGAGAGAGGAATCGGACTTGCCCGTCACAAGATCCGCATGTTCGCGCCGACTAAAGGACAAGGGGAGCTGCAAGGACTCTGTTCGAGCCGTAGCCAAAAAGTCGAGCACAGCCTTATGGCCAAGCCACGCCATTGAAAGGTTATTTCTTTCCGCTAGCGCCGAAAGCTCGGCGTATTCGCCTGCGGACAAGTTGATGGATAACCGCGGCTTTGATGTGGGCATGAGACTTCCAGAAGCGGTGCTGCACCTTGCGGCATGGTGCGGCACCTACCAAAATATGTCAATATTGGAGCTCGTCGCGCGATTGGTGTGCGTTTTCAAGGGGTTAGACCAACCTGCGTGATGCGACACGCCATGCAGGTGTCGGGCTAAAGGGCTGCCGCGTCCATCGGGCCGGTTGGAGTGACTATAGGCGGCGGCTTTCCGGCATTTTCTCTAAATGCCTGAGGCGTTTTCTTGCAGAGCCGATCAAAGTCGCACGCTGCACATTTTGTCTCTTCAGGCCGCATCGGATAATCGCGCGCCACTATCCCTTGCACCGCCCACTCGACATTCTCAATCGCAGCTTGGACTGAGGAGGGATCGATCGGAACTTGCACCCGCTGATTGTCCTTCAGAAGATGAATGGATCCGGTGGCAGCGTTTTCATTCAGCACTTCGCGTGCCGCCTTGGCATAAAGCTGAACCTGTAGCGAAAGTTCGCGCCAGTCGAGCTCTTCATTTTCAGTTGGGTTCTCGCCCCCCTCCATCGTCTTGAAATCGACGACGTGGCACTCGACAACATCACCCTTACCGTCGTACTTCAAAAGCAAGTCAATGGACCCCGTAATAATGCATCCCTTTGCGGGAATCTCGAATCGGGTTTCGACTTGACGCTGGTGCGCGAAATCGTCCGCGTAGGTTTTGACGTAGTCTTCCACGATTCCTTGGGACTTCTTTTTTGCACGTTCGTATGCGCCAGGACGCGTCTCGGGGTCCCTACTCGGTGCCACATGCTTTAAATGAAACGTCTCACTCGCAACAACAGCCGCTTGCTCGGGCGTGGGGGCGGATTCAGTGTAGATCTCATGAAGCTTTTCAATGGCGACGTGCACGACTCGACCATAGCCG
>JAYUFG010000275.1:0-1889 GCA_043738845.1 Planctomycetaceae bacterium | reverse complement strand
CCGAGGAATCGCCGAAAGAATTGACGCCGTTTTGGCTGAATACGGAAACGCTTTCGCAGGCTTGGTTTCGCTTGCCCACCGCCTCTCTCGAAGATCAGACGAAAGCCTACGGAGAGCCGATTTTCTTCAAGGCGGTCTCTTGCGACCTGCGCTCAGAGTCGCTCGACAAAACGGTCGCCGCCGAGCAAGAACGGATCGCTGATACCGCCGGTCGTGAAAAGGTGCTGCATGAAAAGTTGGACGGACTGGAGTTGAAGCAAAAGCAAAATACAAAGCTAACCGCCACTGAGGAAGAAGAATTGACGTCCGTTGGGCGGCAATTGGCGGACCTCTCGGCGGGTTGGGTGACCTTTCGCGAAGGAGTCACGAGTGATGTGAGCTTATCGGTGGAACAACGGGCGGAGCGAACGCGACCGAATGTGCTGGCGACGTTCACGAACGAGGTACCCTTTTTGATAGAGCGGCAGATCGGTGCTGGTCGAGTCTTGTTTTTTACGACCGGTTTGCAATCGAGTTGGAATGATCTCAAACTGACCAATGCGATGGCGATGTTCGATACGATCGTGCGACGGATGCTCAAAGTCAACGTCCCGCTGCGAACGCTGGAGACGAACGAGCGAGACTTTTCGTTGCCGATCTCCGCCGCCGACCGCCAAGCCCGTTTTGAATTGCGACGTCCGGAAGAGGCTTCGCCCGTCACACTGGACGTGGAAGCCCTGGGATCGCAGGGTTACGGCGTTACGGTGCGGCACAAAACGCAACGCGGTTTCTATCGGGTGTCCGCCTTTCAACCGAACCGAGCGAACTCTGCGACCAAAGAAGACGATGTCAACAAGCCGAGTTGGGAAATGCCCCTCGCGGCCAACGGGTCAGCGGTCTCTTCGGAATTGGCGATTCTCTCGTCCGACGAATTGAAAGAACGGCTGGGCAATGCGCCGGTCAAGGTTGCAAATCCCGGCGAACCGATCACGCTCGAAGGAGCGGAGATTTGGGGCCAACATTTGTGGTGGCTGTTGGTGCTGGCGGTCCTGGTTTTGCTGCTGATTGAGATGGTCGTGTTGGCGTGGCCCAGCCTTAAGGGAGGCGGGACATGATGAAGTTCTTGCTGTCGATCATTGGTCGTTTGCTGCGCTTGGACGATGTGGAAAACATCGAGGCGATTGACTTTTCGTTTGCCGAACCGTGGGCCGAACATGGCGGCGCAGCCTGGGTACTGTTTGCCGCGTTTGGAGCAGCGTTTCTCGGCACGTTTTTCTACTTCAAGTTTCAACCGAAGGGGCGCACGCCGCTCGGGATTTTTCTGGCGGTCCTGCGGGCCAGTTTGCTCGTCCTCCTGGTCACGGCCCTTGCCAATCCAACTGCCAACATCAAATATGCCCATCACCCCCGACCCGTGCTGTGGATGTTGTTTGACGGAACGGACAGCATGGCAATTCAGGACGATTATCCCGATGCTGAGCGGGCGAAACTTGACGCGGCTGTGGGTCGAACCATCACGACCGATCCGGCCGCGAATAAGCCAACTCGCCAAGATTACGTTCGTCAGCTAATTACTCGTGAGCAGAACAACTTGCTCGACCAGTTGGCGGAAAAATATCGTGTGCAGGCGTATCTTTTTCAAAGGACTGGCGGAGTCGATGCGTTGCGATTGCCGCAGCGCGAAGATCAACATTTTGCCACGAAGGAATTGGCCGAACAATTAACGACGACGGGCAAAACGACCGCCCTGGGCGACGCCTTCAATGATTTGCAAACACGCCGGGCGTCGAATGAACTGGCGGGCGTGGTCGTGTTTAGCGATTTCGGACAGAACGCCGGTCTCGCGGCGGTCGGGTCAGAAACGGCTCCCGCTGTGAAGTTGGGCGTGCCGATTTATACGGTCGGGGTTG
>JAYUFG010000274.1:0-5051 GCA_043738845.1 Planctomycetaceae bacterium | reverse complement strand
CCACCGCAATCGCTCGGTCGCAACACGGTATCATGCTGAATGACGTTGGGGAAATCTGTATTGCGATTGCTGAGTGGCCCGCCCATCGTGTTGAGATCTTCGGAACGCATTCCGAGAAAACTAGCGGTCGGTTGGGTCAGCGTGGCATTGAGTTCAATTTCCGCCTCGCCCCGCAACACCGAAAGTCGCACGGTGTCGCCCGGCTTATGACTGCGGATTGTTTCGGTCAGATTGGCCCGATCACGCATGATTTGATTGGCGACTCGTTGGACGATGTCGCCGGTCTTGAGCCCCGCCTTTTCCGCCCCGCTGCCCGCAAAGACTTGCGTAATTTTCGGACCCTTGTCGGTCTCGTCGAGGCTTATGCCCAGAATGCCGGGACTGCCCGGTATTTTGCGGCGGGGGACGCTAATCACACCAACCGCGAGCGGATCTTCGCCCAATCCGGCGGTCGCGACCAGTTGCCCCACGGCGGGATCGGAGTTTTTGTTCCAGTCCACAGCGGTTAGTTTGTCGGCCTCGATTTTAAGCATCGCCAGATCATAACCCGGATGAACGCCGACCAACTTAGCCGCAAGTTCCCGGCCATCATTCAAGCGACAAGTGACAGGCGCACGGAGTTCGCTGAACTTGGTGAGAATCCAACCGTCGGCACCGACAATCGTTCCCAATTCGGCGTCCTTGCCACCACAGCGAATGCGGACGGTCGATTTCGCCGCTTCTGCCACGACGGGACGAAAGACGTTCTTCAGGTCTTTTCCATCGCGATAGCGAGACACGCCCAACCGTTCACCTCGGTCCCAAAATCCCGGCTGCGCGGTCGCCATCGACGCGAACAGAGCGAAGCAGGTGAACAACGCGGTACGCAAGAGTTGATGACGCATGGGAATAGGGTCTTGAAATAGTCGGTGAATTTACTGCGGAGTAGCAGCGATACAAAATATAAATTGTTCAGGGCCGAATTCGTGCGTCGTGTTAAGGACGTTTGCCCAGGACCACTTTCTTTTCGAGTTTTTCGTCACCCCGCAGGATGTCGAGGATGACTTCGTTGCCGGGCTTTTTCTTAAGCAACGCTTGTTGAAGCTCATCGAGATTGCGAACATTTTTGCCTTCGAATTTCACAATCACGTCGTCGATTTTTAGGTCGGCCTTGGCGGCGGGGGAATCCGACGGCATGTCCGTAATGCGGCAACCTTTTTCGTGCGGCTCGACCGTTGCACCGAGAAACGGCCCACCGCGACGTGGGCGGAGATCGCCCCATTCTTCACCCTTGGCCAGTCGTTCCCAGGTCGTTTGAAACGTATCAATCGGAACGTGATAATTTTCCGTCAACGGTCCGCTAATGCGACTATGGATCGCGATGACTTTTCCATCGAGGTCGAACATCGGCCCACCGGAATCGCCGCCGACAATCGGTGCGTCAGACCAAATCGTCGTCTTTGAATTGCTAATGATTTTACCAAAACGAACGACGGGCGGTCGGCCCGATTTATATCCGCCCGGATGACCAGCGACAACGACCCAATCGCCCAGTTTGAGGTCGGCCGATTTTCCCATTTCAACAAAGGGCCACTCGCCCGGCTCGGTGATCTTCATTAGGCCGCTATCGATGTCGTGATTCGCGCCGAGCGTTTTGCCTTTCACCCGCTTGCCGTTGGGGAAGATAAATTCGACATCGCGGTCCGGTTCGCCGACAACGTGTCCAGCCGTCAGAACGTAACCATCTTTGGAGACAATCACACCACTTCCGAACGATTGACCGATCCGGATTGAAACGGTCGCCGGGAGTCCTTTGGCCACGACCTTTTGGACAGCCGCTTCCAACACCTTCAAGTCTTCGAGATTCTCTGGGACCGTCTTAGTTTTGAGCTTGGTATCGGAAGGTTTCACTTCCGCCGGTTTCACATCCCCCGATTTCACATCCCCCGATTTCACATCGGCCGGTTTGATGTCGGTCAGCTTTGTCTCGACCACATTCGGAGCAACAGGTTTAGGTGAAACCGCTTTGGGATCGACCTTGGGCAAGTCCCTCTTCGGCTCAACGGGCACCAACTTACTCGGTCCGCCCGGGATCGGAGCGGGAACAGGCACCGGCGTACCAGCGTGTACCATATGGGTCGAGAATATACACGCCCACCCAAGTGCCGCGCAAAAATACGCGAGCGAAGACAAGTTCAATGCCACAGTGGATTTAAGTCGCATAGGCCGTTTTCTCATCCGACTTGGGGTTTCCCAGGTACGTACAGTATAAATATACGGAGGACAGCAGATGACCGGACGCAAAATTTTCGCATGAGCCTCCATTGTTCCGTTATCGCCGGAAAAACGCAAGCAATCTCACTCAAATTAAGAAAATTGGTTTTCTGCAACCCTATTAAACCCCGCCCGTCGAACAGGGTTTCGCCCATACAACGTCGGAAATAACAACGTAACCCCCTCATTGGCTCCAGAAATCATCGGGTTCAACACCTATGTCCACTGAACGAGAAAAACAAATCGCCGAGGCGGAAGAGCTCCTCTCCGACCGCAAACCCGAGATCGGTTTTGCCAAAGGGCTATTCTTCGGCCGGTTTCAAAAGAACGATCTTCTCCCTTATCCTGATATTTCGGCCAGTCTGGCGGTCGAGCGGCTCGTCGGCGACCTCCGCGAATTCTGTCGCCAATACGTCGATGCGTCCGCGATCGACAAAGCGGCCGAAATCCCGCAGTCCGTGATCGACGGACTCGGCCAGCTTGGCATCCTGGGTGCCTGCGTCCCGATCGACTGTGATGGCAAAGGGCTGAGTCAAACCGAGTATTGCCGCTTGATCGAAGTCCTGGGTGGACACTGCGGCAGCACGGCCTTGTTCGTCAATGCCCATCATTCCATCGGGCCACGTGCCTTGGTCCTGTTCGGCAATCGGTCGCAACAAGAAAAATGGCTGCCGAAGTTGGCCAGCGGAGAGTCGATCAGTGCGTTTGCTTTGACCGAACCAGAAGCGGGCAGCGACGCCTCGAACGTGCAAACGACGGCTGTTCCGACGCCCGATGGCAAAGGTTTTTTACTCAATGGCCAAAAACGGTGGATCACCAACGGCGGCGTTGCTCAAGTTCTCACGGTCATGGCCCGCACGCCGCTCGAACATGAAACAATCAACAACGTTGCCGACAGCGATGCGGCGAAAACTGCCAGCCGCCGACCCGGCAGCGGCAAACCATCCGCGAGTAAAATCACCGCGTTCATTGTTACGCCCGACATGCCCGGCTTCGAGATTGTTGAGAAACGGATGGAAAAGTGTGGCGTGCGGGGAACGGCGACCGCGCGACTTGCCTTCCACGATATGTTTGTCCCGAAGGAAAATGTCCTCGGACAGTTGGGCAAAGGGCTAAAGGTCGCTCTCACGGTTCTCGACTTTGGCCGTACAACCTTTGGAGCCAGTTGCACCGGTGCCGCCAAGTATTGTGTCGCCCGGGCCAAAGCTCACGCCGAAACACGGGTACAGTTCGGTCAGCCGATTGGCACTTTTGAACTCGTTCAGGAAAAACTCGCCTATATGACGGCCGGAACCTTTGCGATGGAGGCGGCAACGTATCAAACCGCTTCGCTCATCGACTCGGGGGCGGGCGACTACATGCTCGAAACGGCAATGCTCAAAGTTTTCTCGACCGAAGTTCTTTGGAAGATCGTCAACGACACGTTCCAGATTTTCGGCGGCAAAGCCTACTTCACCGACGAACCGTTCGAGCGAATGATGCGCGACGCTCGCATCAATATGATCGGCGAAGGTGCCAACGACGTCCTCAGGGCGTTCACCGCGCTGGTCGGAATGCGGGACGTCGGTTTAGAATTGAAAGGCGTTTTCGACGCCGTCTTTTCGCCGTTCGGAATTCAGAACCTCCGCAAGCTCGGTGGGTTCGCTGGGCGACAATTGGAATCGGTCTTCACCTCGCCCGAGGTTCGCGTCACGCACCCTGAACTTGAACCCGACGCGAAGGCATTGGGAAAACTGATTGGCCAATTCGGAGGACATGTGCAAAAACTGTTGCGAACGTATCGCGAACAGATCATGGATCGACAGTATCAATTGGGCCGCGTGGCCGATATTGCGACCGAGCTATTCGTCAGTTCGTGCGTCCTCAATCGGCTTGATTTTCTGCTGGGTCAACGCAACCGGAGCGATTCCGAACCGCGACGTGACCTGGAGCCGAACAGAATAATTCCCCCTCTCCCTCTGGGAGAGGGTCGGGGTGAGGGGTCTTCAGAGCGACACCTGACAGTCGGTCGCTACTTTCTGGCCACCGCCGCCCGCCGCATACGCCGCACATTTCTCGACCTGTGGGACAACGACGACACGGCCACGACCGCGACAGCAAAGGTGTGACGCTTGATATTGATGCTGGCTTCTTCTTCTCCTCACCGTTTCTGCCATCTTCCCCGTTTAGGGATAGTCCCGAAATAACTTCTCGATATCACATTTGATGCGTCCCTGCGGCCATTTCGGTTTCGCCTCGCTCCGCTGCTAACCTAATATCTCAAAACCGGGAAGTTATTTCGGTCCAATTCTTAAGAAGCCGGTCGGTTGCGTAGTTTGTCTTGCAGTTCGCCCGTCAGCGTTTCCAACTGCGCCAGGTTCAATGCTCGTAGTTCCTGATCTGCACTGACCTGAAGATGGAGGATCCCCTGTAGTGTTCGCACCAATTCGATCTTGCCTTTTAACTCACCCTTTAGCTCACCCTCGCGAAGACCTTCGCGGCGGGCGGCGTTCATCATCCATTGGTGGTCGCGGCGGGCTTTTTCGTGTGCGTCGTACATCGTTTTGTCCTCGGTGACTTTCGCTATCGTAACAATCGTTTCTGTCGCTTGCCGGATCGGCTGCTGCGGAAACAACTTCCGCAAGGCGTCGGCCTCATACTCGTGGGCGTGCAGAAACCAAAACAGCCAACAATCGAGCATTGAGGCGGTCGTCAGGCTCGCCTCCTGTGAATTATACCGCGCCAGTTCCAGCGTGTGAATCTCTATCGTTTCCGCCAACACTCGGCCCGATTCTGCATCGGTAAAACGAAACGCATGG
>JAYUFG010000273.1:0-5057 GCA_043738845.1 Planctomycetaceae bacterium | reverse complement strand
GCTTCACGATGTGTGCATCCGAAGTGAAGGCTTGGCAACCCAATCTAAGCGATGCCAGTCTAGCAGGCTCGCTGAAGATTCCAGTGAATGCCGCCGATGTTACCGGGCTTGGTGGAACATTTAGCGTCGCGAGTGGCCACACGGAATGGGCTGACGGGCGATCCACACACGCTGGGTTTACGACGACCTTCAAACCCAACGCCGTCGTGCCCTACACCGACTCATCGAGCGGTACGACCTACGACGTTGACTGGATCAATCAACGAGAGGGGACGAGCAAGAACCGAACGACTTACGCAGCAATTACCGCCAGGAGTTACCACGAAGGCATCGTTAATACGGTTATGATGGATGCCTCGGTGCGAAGCTTCGCGAACGATATCGACGTTGGCGTGTGGCGGGCCTTCTCTACCCGCAACGGCCGCGAAGTCATCCCCAGCAAATATCAAACGCAATAAGCCGGTGGTGTTTCTGAAATGCAGGCTTACTCCACGTTCGCCTGATCGACCAGGTTTTGAAAGAAGTCGCGTGCGATGCGATGATATTCAAGCACCGCCTGGCGTTGCTCGACATTGTCGATTTTAATCTGCTTGGCCCGTTCAACGACCCAATCGAGAAAGAACTGAGCCGACGCCTTGCTAATCCGCTTGGGTCGTTCGCCGATTTGCACGTAATACGGAGCGGTCATTGCGTGGCGATAGGTTTTCGTTCCGTCGCATACAGCTCGCAAGAGAAACCAACCACTCTCATTAAACTTAATCTTCGGCAGGCGGCCTCCCATCTGCTTCCATTGATCGAGCCGAACCGACTCTTGAACGCGGCCATCTTTGACAATTTCCAGATAACTCAGTTGATCGGGCGAACGAATAGAAAGAGTCAAACCGATTTCAAGTTCGAGCGTTTCTCCCGCCGAACCGAAAAAAGTGTGGCCCGGATATTTGCCTTCGACAATCGGCCGCATAACGGGACCATTGCTCACGATAACCTGTCCACCGCGAAGACCGTCCCACCATTTCTGATAGGAAAACTCGCCGTCGAGGTGAACGTACACCCGATTGTATCCGACCGGATTATTGACGAATCCAGAACCACTTCCCGCCGACGCTGGAACCCGCACGCCGCAATTCAACAGATGGTAATAAATCTGCTGCGTCCAGCGACCGTTGCCGAGCGGCCCGCGAAAATTGTCTTTCTCACGAGGCTTTCCACCATTCTCATTGTCGATGACACCGTCTCGTAATTGATGACGATTGGCAATCTCGAGCGAATCAATCGCCCCATTCGCGACCCAGACGGGCAAGTCCCAATCGAACGGACGCGGCGCGTCGATCCACACATTCTTTTCTTTGTCCTTCAATTCCTTGGCCAATCGCGTTCCGGGTGGAAACTCGGGCGTCGGGTTTTTTAGGTCCAAATGCCGGGGCAAGTTAAAATACAGCATCGTCCCGCCCGCCCGAGCGTCACTACTTCCCATCTGATAATAAAGCCGATTTGTTTCCGCTGGCAAAACATTTTGTTCCACCGGCGGAAGTTTCAAAAGCTCACTCTTGCCATTGACCCAAGTCGTGTCGGGCACGACGTGCAAATCTTCCGCCCGCATGAGCAGCGGCAAATGGTCGATATTTCGCCGCACGTCGAGATCGCCCGACCACCAGCCTTCTTTGCTCATGTCGGCGAACCGTTTCAGATCAACGGTCTGGCTGTCGTTGGCAAACGTGTTGATCGTGAAGAAACCTTCCCGCCACAGATATTCCGGCCCCCGCTCAATTTCGAATTTGTAATTTCCGGTGGGCAGCTTGAGCGTGATCTTGTCTTCGAAGACAAAGTGATCGTTGTAGTACGGCACGCCGGGCACTCTCACCGGGCGACCGGCGGCGTTTTTGAGATGAATCCGCACGGCCAGCGGCTGGCCCGTCTCGCGATCAATCACGCTCAGTTCCAATTGTCCATCGTTAGCGATTGCTCGTAGGGTATGGAACGCCCAGTCGAACGGAATCGCAATCGCAACGGCGACCAATGCAAATCGAAGGAGTGGCGAAAAATGAGGCATGGAACTCACCAAGAGACATTTTCACGGAATATCCTGGGCAACGGGCCGCAGCGAACCGTACTACTATTCTAGCTTATCCTAAAGTTCCGTTGGGACGTGTGGGCGACCAATTCCGCGTCAATTTCGCCGCTGCCCCGCACCGTTTATCCACAACTGCGAAAGCCTGCGGTAAAGGGGGCGAAAGTCAGTTTCGTGGTAAACATCGTCTATTATCGAACGTCTTCACCGCGAAACCGACTCCCTTCGCGATGCCCGTCGAACGAACTTCACGCCGCCGGTCCACACATTTTGTGAACGCGATTTGCACTCTTGAGCGTCGATAGGAACAGATGTGTATAAACGACAGGCGGTGCAGACTGCTATTGAAGATTGCGCGCAGAAGATAGCCCACTCAACGGATCCGACAGCAACCGCTCTGCTTAAAGTTCAATTGTCGCGGATGACGATTTCGCCGACGATGGCCCACACGGTTAAGAAAACCACGCCAATCGTTACTTGCAGGACTTCAACCGTCATGGGAACCTCCTGGACGAACCACCAGAAATCCCACCGTGAATTCACGGCGGGACGGTTCGCCTCCAGTTCTCCTTCGGCCGATTCGGCCGGGGCGTTATAGGCAATCTTGGTTGGCCGTCAAGGTTTACCTATCAGGAATAAGTCCGCCGGTCTTAGGACGACATATAATAAACGAAAAACGACCCAGGCGGGTGTGAATCACGCCTGAGCCGTTAAACTTTTACCAACAGTTTTTTGCCGTCGAATCAGACGTTCGCCCTACTTCACGCCCAGTTCCTTCAACTTGGCCGCCAGGTCTTTGGCGTGGCTGTCGGTCTTGACCGCCGTGTCGATGTGTAACAATTTGCCATCGGCACCAATGATAAACGTAACCCGCTTGGTCGCGGTCCCCGCTTTGGCATCGGCGGCGACGATTCCATACGCCTTGGCCGTTGTGGCGGTAGGATCACTCAGGATCGGATAGTCACAGTTCAACGACTCGGCGAACTTCTTGTTCTTTTCAGCATCGTCGGTGCTGGCCGTGAAGTAGACGGCGTGAAACTCTTTCATCGCCTTGCCATCTTCGGCGAACGACTTGCACTCTTTGGTGCAGCCGCCCGTGAACGCGCGAGGAAACCACGCCACGACGACCGGCTTCCCCTTGAGTTCAGAAAGTTTGTACGTTTTGCCGTCGGAACCGACGAGCGAAAAATCGGGTGCCGGATCACCGACCTTCAAATCGGCTGCGTCTGCCATTTTTGTAACTCCCAACAAAGACACCATGATCGCCACGAGTGCGACCCCAGAATAAACGCGCGACATACGAGACCTCCAACGGGGGAAATGAGGTAGGAAGTGAGGCGGGAAGAACCAACTCAAATTACCACACCGGGCAAACAGAGTCTACTGGTTGAGCAGCAGTCGTTGGGACCGCTGTGCAAACCGGGAGTTCTCGAATCATTCCATCCGTTTGCCGGAAAATAGTTTTCCCCAATCAATGGTCCGCTTCGTGTCGTATGACATTATTGGGTGGCGGACGACTGGCTAGGTCTTGCCCGGTACGACTTTTTCATTCGCAACTCTTCCCCGGCTTACGCCGACGCGCCCGCCCCATTTTAGTTCTCCTTTGATTGATCTTCACCCACTATTTTTCTTCCCCAGCGATTTTTTTGAGGGCGTTCGCGGCTTCGTTCTTGACACTAGGGTCATCCAGCAATTTCGTCAGGGCAGGAACCACTGACTTGGCTTCAGGTCCGATGTCGCCCAAATCGATTGCAGCATCGCGCCGAACCCAAAATGTTTCGTGTTCAAGAAGTTTGGCGAGAACTGGGACCACATCGGCTGTGGTTTCCGGGCTAATTTTGCGAATGGATTTCGCAGCATTGAACCGGTTCTGTAAATCTTCGTCTTTCAAGCACTTGGCGAGCGCGGGAATTGATGACTTTGCACCAGTTCCAACATCACCAAGAGCGATGATGGCAGTGTTTCTAACCTGTTGACCGATTAGTAATTCGAGAAGAATTGGAACAGCGATATCTGGGTCCGCAATACCAATTTGGCCGATCGTTCGGGTCACATGGATTTGACTAACCGGATCCTTCCAGTCTTTGTCACCGAGAAGGTTGACGACTGAAGGCAAGGCTTTAATCGCTGCGGGGCCAATGAACCCAAGCGATAAAATACCATTAAGCCGAACCGCATGTTCCTTGTCTTTGAGTGATTCAATGAGTGCCGGAACAGCCGTTTTGGCATCAGGACCAATTCTGCCGAGGGCGTATGCCGCGCACTCTCGAACCTTTGAATTTTTATCCGCAAGCAATCCCGTCAAAACCGGCACTGCGCCCTTCGCAGTGGGACCGATTTGTCCCAACGTCCAGGCAGCGTCACTTCGCAACTCCGCGTCAGGGTCACTTGTCATCGCTATCCATTCGCTTACGGTCTTTCCTCCAACGGTTTTCTCGCTGACCGGCGGCGAGGACGCGGGACGCGGATCGGCCCCGAGGCAAGTTCGCATCACAGCTATCACGAGCATTAAATTGACGAGTTTCACGTGCCTTATTCCTTCGAGCGAATTAAAGGGAGTTGGAGGTTGAGTCGGCGAAAATGATTCGTGAAAACAACTTTGATCTCATTTGATGGACTCTTTGTTTTGCTACCATTTCCCAAATATTCGAACATAAATCAGCCACAAACTAACAATGACGCTCAATAACAAAAAGATCACAATTATTGTCTCGCCTACAATTCTGATCCAATCGACGCCAAAAAATAATCCCACGGACCAGCTAGTCGTGCCCGCAAGCAACACCCAGGCGATCACATTTTCACGTCGGATTGTCATGGCCACCCCAATTTACGTTTCATATTCCTCGGCAATCGAGTTGGTTCCGTCGAATTCTATTCCGACGTCAATTCGGGCCTGTCCGGATTTTTGTGTCAACGGGTTTGGGTACGTTATTTGCTACGTGCGCCGGGCATCCGCTCCTCGTAGGCGATGGCGAAGTGGTTGAGG
>JAYUFG010000272.1:0-1901 GCA_043738845.1 Planctomycetaceae bacterium | reverse complement strand
CCAGGATCACCAATCCGATCGCCCCGCCAACCGCCTGCGACAAGTGTCTTGGCAATACCACCCGACACATGCCGTAGAGCCACTGGTAGGTGCTGCCCCCCATCAATCCCCCCAGAAAACCACCGTACGCCCCAAAGGCCATCTTGGTGACCATCCGGCGCGACACGCCTTCATTGATCCCCAGCAACGATCCGAAGATCGCCCATCCCAAGGCTCGAAAGACCAACCCACCACCTGACAGCGAATGGATGACTTCACCGAGGACGAGACCGATCATCCCTCCGATGACACCGATCGCCGCCCCCGTTCCGGCTCCTTTGACGGCACGAGCGACCGAACGACTCCGGAACACGCCATCCCACGCACCACAGCACGTCCCCATCGCGAACCCGACGAGCGCACCCGTCCATAGGTCGGCGAGATAGACATTGCCCGCTCCGGCTCCAATGACCGTCATGAGCGCCCAACCAAGAAGTCCGCCCAAGCCACCCAAGAGGCTCCGCTGGTAAACGCCGCGAAAATCAATTTGCATGCTGGCACTCCATCAATTGCGATCAGCTTTGCGCGTCGGACTTTGAAACGGGATCAAAGACTCAACGTTTATAGTCAAGTCACCAATCAAAAGGGAAATGCAAACTGCTGCACTTTCCGGCCGCTTTACTTCTGCACGACAAGCTTGAGAATCAGTTGGATCAATTCGGGTTTTTTCCGTGAGACCAGGTCTGCCGGGCGCAGCGGGGAAAAAGCATCCACGGCCCCTGTGTTTTACTGAGCGTTGCGCAACGAACTTAACAAGGTTTCGTGTATAATCGATGCACGGTCGCGTTTGGAACGCCACTCGCTGATTGGAAAGAATGGAGGCGAATCCGAGCGCTCGAATTGTATCGCGAGAATTGGATGCAGGTTGACATTGCTGGAGCGTTGGGCATTTCGCGAGCCGCCGTGAGTCAATGGCTGTCGTTGGCTGATCACGGTGGGCCTGAAGCATTGCGGTCGCGGACGGGGCATGGTCGCCCACCAAAGCTGACGGTCGCCCAATTGTCGCAGATCCCCGAATTTCTTTGGCATGGTGAGGAAGCCTACGGGTTCCGGGGTGACGTCTGGACGTGCGGCCGGATTGCCGAGGTTCTTCGCGAGGAGTTGGGGGTTGCCGATCATCACGGACATGTCTCGCGTTTGCTGAAACAACTGTGATGGACGCCCCAGCAGCCGATCACTCGCGCGATTCAGCGAGACGAACAAGCCATCGAAGATTGGCGGCTGAACGTCTGGCCGATCTTGAAGCAACAGGCTCGAAGGGAGCGTCGCACGCTGGTTTTCACGGACGAATCGGGCTTTTACTTGCTCCCAGGAATCGTCAAGACGTATGCTCCCTGCGGCGTCACTCCGGTTCTGGAAACGTTTCAGACCCGCGACCACTTGTCTGTGATGGGAGCACTCGCCTACAACGGACATCGGGTCTGCACGATGGTTCGGCGCACATCGCTCAACGGATTGAATATGATCGACTTCCTGGAGCATTTGTTGCGAGTGGCGGGTTCTCGACTCCTGGTGATTTGGAACGGTTCGCCCATTCACCGCGGTCAAGCCGTCCACGACTTCGTGACCGGTCTCCGAGGTAAACTCCGGTTGGAACAATTCCGGGTTATGCCCCGGACCTGAATCCCGTCGAATGGCTGTGGCAGCACCTGAAGCATGTCGAAATGAGAAACCTCATTGCCCGTGATTTGGAAGAACTCCATTTCGAATTCCATCTCGCCGTCGGTCGAATCAGGTACAAACGCCACTTGATTCAATCCTTCTTTCGTGATGCCCTGTTTGACTAATTTAGAAAAGTTAGGTTCGTTGCGCAACGCTCAGTAATACGCGCCGTTAACCTTGCTGGGCACAACCTTCAAGGT
>JAYUFG010000271.1:0-5064 GCA_043738845.1 Planctomycetaceae bacterium | reverse complement strand
GAGCAGACGTCACAGCTTAACCTCCTTGAGAAAAAGACTCGTTACACCACCCCGATTATACGCATGTCCACCAAATTGGAAAACTGAGAATCCCTGTGTCATTTGCCGCTCTGTTTACTTTTGAACACGATCCCAATACACCGCTTAGGAACAGTCCCGAAATAACTTCCCGGTTTTGCGATCTTAGGTTAGCAGCGACGCGAAGCGAAACCGAAATGGCCGCAGGGACGCATCAAATGTGATATCGGGAAGTTATTTCGGAACTATCCCTTGGCCCGGTCGTCCACGACAGGGCACGACGAGAACAAATTGTCGAAGCAGGCTGCAACAACCCTTTCCGGATGAAATCGTTTACGCCGCTCCCGCTCAATTTTGCGACGGCTGAGAACTGAAAGTATTCTAATCCGACGGGAGATGGGGCATTCGGGGTTTCGATCCGCCGTGCGATTTGCGGTATACTTGATAGGAGTGTAGCGTTGAATACTTGGTGTATTTCAGAGTCTATTCAAACACCCCTCACGTCGGCACTTTCCCACATATTGAGCAATCGTCGGAGTTGATACCATGAACATGGAGTCGATCAGAAATGCGTTACGCGAGGAGCCCTTTCGACACTTCGTTTTGTGCTAAGCCGACGGACGCAGGGTTCCAGTGAATTACCCTGAGTTTGTGGCGATGAACAACCGCATGTCATCGTTACGAACGAAAAGAATGCGACCAAATTTTTGGAACCTCTTTTGATCGTCTCGCTGGAAACGCAGCACAAACTCCCTCGGGGCGGCAACGGATCACACCGTAAAAAAGCCCAAAAAATAACCACACAAGCAAGCACACTTTTTTGCGGCCCCGGTTGGGCCGCAAAAAACTGAAACACCCCCTCCCCGTTTTGCATTCTGACTTTTGCGTTTCCTCCGTCAATCCCATTCCCTCGGGCCATCCTCGCCCGGCGGCATATCGAGATTGTCAATTTGCGGGACGGTCCAGCTATGGGGCCGGTCCCAGGGGGCACGCTTTTCACGCTCCCGGCGGTTCCAGCCCGCCTGAATCGAGCGACACATCCGCCGGATGGCGGCCGGAGTAGGAGTAAACGACGGTTTCGATGCAGCCATAGCTTGGTTCCTTAAATCGGGTGCCTAGGTCTCTGTCCGTTACGCAAGTTGAATGTTCCGATCCAACCTGCACATTTCTACGCGACCGCCCACAGAGTAGTTCGTTCGGTTGATCCAATTATATTGCATCGGTCAAGAGGCGACCGCAGAATTGTTTGTGAAGGTTTTCACGAAGTCGCAAGAACGAGCAGATTCGCTCTTTCAATGGAAAATCCACCAGTACACGATGCCCAAGCAGACGATCACGCCCAGGACCAGCCACCACGGTTTCCCTCTGGGCGGCGCGTCCTCTTGGGAAATATAATTCTCGCAATAGGGACAGCGTTCGGCATCTTCACAAATGTCCTCACCGCAATAAGGACAGGGGAGTGTGGGAATTTCGTCGTCTGGATAATCGTCGAAATCATCCGCCGCGTCGTCGTCATCGTCCGAGTATCGCGCAGGCATGGCACCACCTCTTTGTGACTTTCTGCCGTCGTGTCCAGTGAATTGAAGAATTCCTGGCAACTTTGAACTACACTCTGACGCAACGCGCTTTAGATTTCAAGCAGTCGGGATCGGCGCATCTATAGCGTCACAACGCCGTCTTCCACATTGTCGCCTTTCGTTCCCTGAATGGACGCTGAGGTGCCATCATGGAGGGTGCGCGTTAGCCGGTTGATTCTGTGCCATTCGATTCAATTCTCCCGGAGGTGAGGGAGGCATACAGCGCGAGGCGACACGCGGCGTGGCCAAAGTTATTACGGCACGAAGAGGATTCGCGTAATGCGGACGCCGGTCGGAAACGGAATCGACAAATCGTCGGTCTCATTCTTGTAGAGTTTGACGGGTCGAAATTCGGAAACCCCGATCAGTTTTTCTTCGGAATCGTAAAACTCGATCCGAATATGTCCCCGCACGAGACTTTCCAAGGCCATTCGCTGGCGGATGTTTTCTCTCGCTTCCGTATCGGCCCCCTTCAGTTTTTCGTCATTGATCGGAAATTTGTCGGTTCGTTTCATTTCCAAGTGCAACGTAGACCAGCTTGATTTCTTTTCATCCAGCGTGTGCGTGAAATAGGCTGCATACGGACCGGTCTCGATCTTGATTTCCTTAGGCTCAATGGGACGGACAGTTTCTTGGACCGAGGAAACCATCGCCCGCACGCCAGGAAACAACATCAAGATTCCGAAAAAGGCAACGGCCATTCCCAAGCCATATAAACCCATCTGCACCTTTTGCTTTGTGCTGAGTGGTTCCGGCGGCGGAGTTGTGTTCGCCTCGAGCGTGCGGGACTGGGCTTTGACCGCGCGACCGGCGACCATGTACATCGTCTGAACTTCTTCTTTGGGACGATACTCGCGGCTGCGCAGGGTGGACGAAAGTTGCGCCGGGTCGTGTTCCGGATATTGTTCCAGCAATTGCTCAATCGCCTGTTGCACGGCTTGCTCGGGAGCGTCGCCCAACTGCTGCGTACTGGCAGGCGACTCATTCGGCAATAACGAAAACCCATCGTCGGAGATGTCGGCATGAAACGACACGCCGAGACCTTCCATCAGGGCGACCCATTCCCGCAGCTTGGCCGGAAAATCATCGACGCTGGGAAAACGGCCTTGGAGCATTCCCTCGAACCGAATGGTCCCTTCGATTTTTTCGCTGCTCATACTCGAAACCATTGCTGAAGGTGGGCAATTTGACCGGCCGCTTTCCACTCACCCAACTGTTCGGTCCAGACGAGTGTTTGGGCGGTGACATGGCGATTGCGAATATATTCGCCCAACTCGTTTTCGCTAATCGGGCCGAGCGATTGTCCATTCATCGCATAGAACCAATTTCGCACAATCGTCTGTTGGGTCGCGGGTGCCTGTGGCGGCGGCAAGCCGGGGGCCGCGTCTGGATAACCGGATGAACCCAATGGACGCGAACCGGCTCCTGATTGAGTTCCCTGATCTGACCAACCATCAAATCCCAGATTGAGCGGGGCGTCGCCCTGTGGGCCAGTCAACGTATTGGTTGTTGTTCGGGTGTCAACGCCGAGATGAACATCATGCACATCGAGCCGTTCAATCGCATGTCGGCGGAAGGTCTCGGCCTTCATTTGCTCTTGATACAACTGCTCACGTAACCGGCGATTCTCCCGGTCGATGGCATCCTCACGCGATTTTTTCTCTTTGAGATTGGGAAGGCAGGCGACGATGATGATCCCGATGATCCCAATGAACCCGCCGAAGAACCACCCGACCGGGTTTCGGCCTTTGCTCGATGCGATTGCGGAACAAATCCCACCGCAAATGCACAAGACAACCAAATTGATGATGAGCTCGTCTTTCATTGCCGGATTCTCAGCGAGTTATTCTTGGTACGAGAAAAGGATTTTCGGAAATATCGAGGCCATTCGTATTTTCGTCGAGAGAAAATGGCTCCACGATCAGTCTACCCTCACATGGGGAAGGTTTCAATTACGATAAAATTGTGCAAAAAGTGAATCAACATTGAGGGATATAAACTACCGGTTTTCCACTTCGTCCAGCCCAGCAACATGCCGACGAGAAGCAAGTAGGGGAAACTGACGATGGAGAAGTGCATCGCGGCGAATAAAAATGAGGCAAACGCAATCGCTTTCCAGGGGGAAATTGCCGCTTGTAGCCAGTGTTGCACCAGACCCCGAAAGGCAATTTCCTCCGTGATCGCTGGAAAAATGCAAAACGCGAAGACAATCGTCGCCTCACTCGGCACGTCGGCCCGCAAATGATCGAAAAATGAATGCGTTTCGTGCGGCATGATCGGCCGCAACAACAGGATGTGATACAGATAATTGAGGCCAATCGTCGGTGCCAGCAGTCCCAGACCGATCCAGGCTTCCAACTTGTCAAAACCCAACTGTTTCACTTGAACGGCCAGCGACTGTCGATAGACCAACCCAATCACACAGGTCGTCACGAACAGTGCCAAGTCGTTGAACAACAGATGCAGATCGTAACGACGGTCGCCCAGCACCACATACGAAAACATACTGACAACAACCAAGACCGCAAAATAAGTCCAAAAGATATGCTTCACATGCGGCGCGTCGCGGCCGACCAACTCCTCGTCGGTCAACCTTCGCGGAATGTACGGCGTAATTACCGTTTCCATCGACTTATAGGGCGTTGAACAGCCGGGGCAGAAATAAACCAGCGGATGCAACGGTGCCCCGCAGTAGGTGCAGAACTCCGAAGGCCGGTGCGGCGTGAGAGGTGCCGGAGGTTCGTACTTAGTAGGGAATTGATCCATGTTTGCCCAATTGGGTCCCGACCTAAGTTGTGATGACGAACGCCCGCTGAAAATCCGTTTTGACAATCAAAACGAACACCCGATTCTATCGCCGAAAGGGGTCGATTGCCATGTTTGTTGGAGCTTTTTTGGAAAAATGGCTATGGCGGTCGTTGGTTTTGGCCGGTTTCGGAGGGAGGGTCGATTGGATAGGATAATGTCGCCGAATGGCAGGAATTAAGCGTTTCCGAATGCGGCCGATCCTGGAGGATTCGGCTAAGCGACATTTCGGATACGCGCCCTACCAGTCCACCACTCACCTTTCCCACCCCATGCCCATGCTCTCCCGTTGCCAACTCGCTCCCCACAGCCCGGAATTCTCACGCCTCGTCTACGGCACCTGGCGGATTCTCGACGACGGTTTGCCGATTCAAGAGATCAATCGGCGGCTGCAGCGTTGCGTTGAACTGGGAATGACGACGATTGATACCGCCGAGATATATGGCATCTACGAAGTTGAACGAGCGTTGGGCGAGGCACTCGCGTTGTCGCCCGGCCTGCGGGATAAAATCGAGATCGTGACCAAGGCGGGCATTTACATCCCGAACAAGTATCATCCTGAACGTCACACGGCGCAATACGACGCCACCGCAGAGCGGCTCGTAAAAAGTCTGGACAAATCGCTCCGGTTTTTGGGCACCGATCATGTCGAGCTTTTTCTCGT
>JAYUFG010000270.1:0-13459 GCA_043738845.1 Planctomycetaceae bacterium | reverse complement strand
CGACAATTTTCAAGTGACAAAATCGTGAGCGAAGGACTTCAGTCCGAGCAACGATTTTTCCCCGAACCTACCGGCTTGCAGCCGGTAGTAGTTCAGTCGTCCAACATCCTTGTTGAGTTGTGTCTATTTTGTCCGTCCTAAGAACTCTGTCATTAGCGGCATAATCTGCTCGTGTGCTTCTTCAACGACCCAATGACCGGCTTTGGCCAAGCGATGTGCTTCCGCCTGCGGAAAGAATTCCAAAAAGCGTTCAAGGAAGTGGGGCGAGAAGCACCAGTCCTGCATACCCCAAATCAGTTGCACCGGCCGGTCGCGAAATTGCGAAAGCCCCGCTTCGACTTTCGTCAGTGTGGCGTAACTCGGGTGGCTCGGCCGCAGCGGGATGTCTTGCACAAAGCGATAAATCGCCTGGCGATTTGCCCACGAATCATACGGGGCGACATAGCCCGCCCGCTCGGCCGCCGAGAGCTTGCTCGGATCGGCCAATGCCATCCGAAACGCCGCGTGCTGAAACAGGTTTAGCCCCTGCAACGCAATTTTTCCCACGACGGGAATGCGACAAGCGGCAATTCGCCACGGCATCCGCGTCGAGCGAAACGCGCCCGTGTTGAACAGGACAAAGCGACGAAACCGCTCGGGCATTTCGCTCGCCACGCCCATTCCAATCGCCCCGCCCCAATCTTGGGCGACGAGCGTGATGTTTTTCAGGTCGAGGTTCTCGACGAGCTTTTTGAGATTGGCAGTGTGTTGGGCGAGCGTATAAGAATAATCGGCTGGCTTATCACTCAATCCACACCCGACATGGTCGGTTGCTATCGTGCGATAGTTCGCCCTCAAAACTCCGATCAACTTCCGCCAATGAAACGACCACGTTGGATTTCCATGGACGAACAAGATCGGCTCGCCATCTCTCTTTCCTTCATCCACATAATGCAACCGCGCGCCGTCCAGCGGAAGATAGTTCGACACAAAGGGATAGAGGGAACGCCAGTCGAGCATTGGGGGAAATGATGAGCGAGGAGTGATGAACGATGAATTAAAAACGCAGAATGCAAAAGTCAAAACGCAGGACTGGGGACAAATACAACAACGCAATGAAGTTGGCTCTTACCGATTGAGCCGTATCAATCATCGTCGGGCTGTTTAGCCTTTGCGTCTTCGGTGGCCGCTTCGACAATCGCGATTTCATCGTCCGTGAGATCGTACAGCTTGTAAACTAACTGATCAATCTGCCGGTCGAGAGCGTTGATTTGCCGTTTCAAGCGAATTTCCGCATCGGGCGACATCCTCGTTGTCGTCGATTGTTGCAGCGCAAGCATCTGCTTGACGTTTTCTACAAGCTCATTGTGTCGCTTCGCGATTACGTTCTTGGTCAAGTCAATCGGATGAATGGGGAGGGCGCGAGTTTCCCGCAGAACGATTTTTGGAAAGTCATCACGCTGGGCAATATTGGACCGAATCAGAAAGAACCACGACAGGAGACGGCTGTTAAGGACGCCGAGTAAATAATACAAACTCGGACCATCGTCACGGCTTAAAATAGTTTGCATCGACTTGTTGGTAACAATATCGACATCGGTGAAAACAATTTGGAGTCGGAACTTTCGACTAATCAGTTCCCGTAACAGAAGTCGCGGCCCTGCAAAGTATTTTTCGGGCTTCGGTTCGGCCAATGTTTGGTCAAAACGAATGTATTTTTTATCCCCCATCGTCAACTCATAACGACGCACAGTTCCAGCAAACGCCGGACGACTTGTTTTGTGCGTCGGTTTCTTGGTCAATTGAAACGGCGTAACACCCCGTTGTACATCCGCAAAATCGGATAATGGTTGTGAAAGTTTCAAGAGTTTTTGCAGGAGCGCAGTCGCGGCCGAATTGGCATAGGTCAGGAACTCGTCCCCTCCTGACTGAAACCACTCCGAAAAATCGAGTGATGTACTCCCGACACTAAATTCGTCGAGGGCGGAAATTTTGTACCGTTTGGGAAAAGTCTTCAGCGTCACCGTCGAGGATTCGCGAACCGGCCACTTGATCGGTTGATTTCGCTTTTCGACGACAAACACCGTCGTATCGACCCATGCCTTAAAAATATCGTAAGGAAGATTGACAAAGTTCTGCGGTGCCGTGGCACACGACATGAATTGACGTAATTTTGAGAACTTTGGACCGCTATACCAGCCCGTCGGGACAATCATGGCCATTCTTCCGCCACTCTTGGACAGACGAACCCCTTGCTCCATGAACAGCGTGTAGGTGTCGAGATCACTATGGCCCACGACAAATTTCGATAGCAGGTACTTCGCGTCGAAAGTCGGTACGTCCGCTCCATACGGGGGATTGCCGATCAGCACGTCAAAACCGCCATCCTTGGCCGTCAGTATCTTCGGAAACTCCGCCTCCCAATCAAAAGCGTTGATTCGATACTGTTCATCCTCGTCGAACATTTGCCGTTGATGCCCATTGTAAAAATCCGAACCAATTAGCGAGTTGCCGCACTTGATATTATTCCCCAAGTCGGGCAACGCCCGTTCATGCAATAGACGCCGCTGTCGTTCCAGACTTTCGCGGTTTTCATGCTCCAGCACCTTCAACAACAACGACAGCTTCGTAACCTCGACTGCTTGGGCATCAATATCGACGCCGTAAATGTTGTTCAGCAGAATTCGTTTCTTTTCCGCCGTCGTTAAATACCACTGCGCGCCTTTGCCTTGATAAATTTCTTTGGTATGTTTCGTCGGGCCAGCACTGACGTACCAATCACGATGCCAGTCGAGCAAAAACCGATACGCACCGATGAGGAATGAACCCGACCCGCACGCCGGATCCAGAATCCGCAACTTGGCCGCCTGTTTGGGCGTGCTGTTTTCGAGCAACTTGCCCACGGTTTGCTGGACAATGTAATCGACAATGTAGGTGGGCGTGTAATAGACGCCCCCTGCCTTCTTCACTTCCGGCTTGTCCTCGACGACGGCTCGATGCCCCGCCGTTAGACGAATGACCTTGCCCAAGAATTGTTCGTAGACTTGCCCCAAAATTTCCGCAGGCAAAACGGAAAACTCGTAAGGACTCTCGGGATAATAAAGCTGACGCAGGATTTCCTTGAGCGGTTTGTCGTCGAGTTCAAGACTCGTCGTCAAATCGTCGGGCGGCTCAATCCGATCTGGCTCACGTTCAAAATGAAAAAGGCCCGAGTTGTATCGCTCATCCGCCCGGCGGAACAATTCGCACAAACGGTGATAAGCGGCCTCTCCATTGAGCAGCGTTTGCAATTGGCCATAATCTTCGACACCGCGATCTTCGCACATTCGCAAAAATATGACACGGTCAATCGTTCGCTGCACGGCAAAGTTCAGATCGCGGTTACTGAGGTCTGGATTGCGAGCGGCAAAGTTTTTGGCGAGCAAATCACGCCAATGTTCAATGTCCTGTAAAAAGGCCGTATCGACTTCGGCAGTCCCCTTTTTGTTCTTCGTCGCGTGAGCGTGCTTGTCGAAGGAACCTTTGAGAACGGCCTCTCGGGAAAAGACGTTCGCAATTTCGTCCCAGCGTTCCACGTAGTCCGTGTATTTGAGATACAGAATACGGGCGACCGACGCCTTGTCCGTTGCGACCGGCTTGATGCGGCAATCGTAAACGGCAAATTCCTCGAAGTCGGTCAGAATCGAGAGGGGTAGATTTCCACTCCACGCATAGCGGCGAAGTTGATAAGCCGATTCGATGTGCTCTTTAATGTTGACCGACGGCTTCTTTCCCTCCAGGAAAAAAATGCGTCGCCCACCCGTCCGAAAACAATAGTCGGGCGACTTCGTCACGCCGCCGACTTTAATTGCGTCCTCGTGGATCACGTCTTTGTACGCCTCGGCATAGCCTTGACGATTATCGACGTCCCAGCCGAGCGCGGCAAACATCGGGTCGATGAACTCACGGCGTACCTGCGTCTCGTTGTAACTCGGCGCGCGATACATCTCTTGATTTCGCGCAAAGCGTTCGACAAGCTCGACGATTTCTGGCGGGGCAGGCATGGACGGCTCGCAAAGGTGCAAGTTTAGGAAACGCAAAAATTAAACGCAAAATGCAAAACGAAGGAAAGGGGCGACATCGAATGATGCCGAACGCACCGACAAATCAGCCGAAGTCCGGCCAATTGTCGGTGAAATGGCGGGGCATGTAAAGCGGCCCATTGGCGACAGGGCCATTGACGAATCAACGGAGTGTAACCGAAGATTGAGGGGTCCAGTGTCATTATTGCCTTTGTAGCCGCTTATGCTAGCTGCAAAACTGAAGGATTGCGGAACTGCTTCGGGAGCTAGTGCCTATCGGCTCAGAAATTCTTCCAATTGCAATACCCGATTCCGTATCGCAGAACACGTTGCGGCCGTCCATTTTAACCGATCACTAAATTCGCCTGTTGCTTGGCAACGGAAATTCTCGCAATCGCGCCGGAATTGAACTGCAAAAAATCGGATTCGATTCCGTCGGAGAATATCACACCTCCGGACGCCATGCTCGATTCCAAAATCAATTCTTGTCCTTCGTCGAGATAGCCAGCTACCAAGCCCGCTTTCGATTGTTTGCTCACAAACGGCTCGCGCACAGCCCATGCCAAACGCCGCTCCTCCCAACTCATTTGCACGCCCGACGGACCGGCGGAACCGAGCCATTCTCCGACACCCCGGGCCATATTCACGACGCTCGAAAACCAACCGGTCGAGCCAGCACCGGTCGAAATTAACACACCGCTCGACGATTGAGTCTCAGTCTGACCGTTGAATTCCAATGTATATCTCGCGGAGGCGTGACCCGCATATCCCACGAAGAAATCATTGAAGGCCAACATTTTCTGATTGTCGTTCAGTTGCACCTCGGCCAGTGTGACCTTGCGCAGACGAGCCTTTTTGTCCAAGACGCGAGCGACCGCCGCTCGCGCTTGATTCACGCGAAACGGCAGGAGTACACCGTCGAAAGTTCGCGGGTCGGGATTCACCGCGACAATGGGCAGATCGCCGACGTACTTCGCCGTGTTGGCGACCAAGCCATCTTGTCCCACCACCACGACCAGCGCACAGCGGCCAAAATCGAAATTGGGTAAGTACCTTCGGTCGAGACAGCGGACCGGCAAATCGAATTCAAGATCGTGCTGCAATCGCTCTAAGGTTTCTTGATAGGTGTCGTCCCGCTTCTCGACTTCTTGAAACGCGGCGGCGGCTTGTGCCAAATCGGCCGCTTCGAGGGTTTCTGGTTGTTGCCGTTTTCGGGCTGCACTGGGGTGGGCCGCCTTGCGCTTGACGATGTCCTGCACCTTGGCTTGTTGCAGATAGAACTTCACTTGCTGGTCGGTCACGAACCGCTCGCGCAGACCGGCCAACTCGGTCGGCCGCGTGACAATCCCGATTTCTGGTCCGGAGGACAACATGATTGAATATTGCGAAAATGTTCAGCGGTTTAAAGTAAAGTTGAGGTATTCGCCCCGGATGGGGCGGTGGGCTGTAGCCACGGGTGGAGCGGTACTCCGCGCAACCCGTGGAAACGTTCACGCGATCCTCCCAACCGCCCCGGCAGGGGCGGAGGACTTCAACAAACGCAATCAAAAACATACCGCTCATCGAATTCGATCTCGTGGGCACGCAGCAGCCTCAATAGTTCCGACTGAAAATCCTCACGGCGATGGTGTTCCGCTTGATGAGCGATGTATCCCTTGACGGTTGGTTCCTGAGACTTGCTAACGGAAAACGCCGAATATCCTTCTTGCCAAGCGAAGTCAGCGAGCGTTGGAAATGTTTGGTGAACCCACAACGATGAGCGAGCTTTGACCGTTCGCATGAGGTTCGATACGGTTTCGTCGGGACGCCATCGCAGATAAAGATGGACATGATCCTCGATGCCACCGATGTCGTACAGTACGCCTTTCTCTTCCCGCACGATTCCGCCGATGTAAGCATAAAGTCGTTCGGCGACAGCGGGCGTCAGCCACCGCTGGCGACGCTTCGTTGAAAACACGACGTGCGCGAGGATTTGCGAATAAGTGCCGGGCATCAAAAAATCCTTCGCCCCTCCGGGGCGATTGGGGGTTAATCCGGAATCTTTCCACGGGTTACGCGGAGTACCGCTTCACCCGTGGCTACAGTCCATCGCCCCATCCGGGGCTAAATTCAAATACTTCAAATGGCTAAAAAGTCATGAATTCGGGTGTTTTCCTACACTTCGGTTTCATCAGCGTTTGCAAACAACCAATGTCGCCTTTTGCTTCCGCGAAAGGAAGACGTTTCGCGGAGCGAAGGATGACAATGCCGCAATCCGCTACTCGTGCGGCTTCAGCAGTGTTTGCAACAAGTCGGGCGTGATGTTCAACTGTCCGATTTTCTGTGCGCCGTCGGCCAAGTCGCGAAAGGCGAGCGCAATCATTTGCTGCGGATCGAAACCTTTGGCCGCCATTAGCGTCCGCCAATCGACATCCTTGATCGGTTCGAGGGCCGCTCGAAGCGCATGGGATCGCCCGTCGGCCTCTTTCCGTTCGTTCTCGACTTTTTGATCGACCAGTTGTGCCCTTTGTTGTTCGACGGCAATTGCTGCGGCCATTTGCGTTTCGCGAACTTGGCGTTTTTTCTCCTCGACCATGACCTCGGTATGGAATTCGTTCTCTTTGATTTTCCGTTCAAGTTCGACGGCCGAATTGCGACGGGCATAGATCGCTTCGTCCGCTCGTTGGAGAAGTTCTTCACGAGCAGAGGCTTGCAGAGCCTTTGTCATTTCGGGCGTTCCCTTGATCGAGATAATCGAAAGTGCCAAAACCTCCACGCCCAAACTCTTGACCGTTTCGTCCCCTTGCAATCCTGACAAAACGTCCGACGCAAGCGAAGCAGAATTGACCAGCAAATCTTTGAGGACGTGTCGCTGTGTGAACGCGCGGGCACGAATTTGCGCGGCGTGTATCAAGCGGTCGTTGAGCTTCGACGGGTCGTCGGTTCGATAACGGCCCAGCGGAGTGATGCTGTAGTCGAGCAATCCGGCAAGCAATTTGGGATCGGTCACGCGATAAGTCAGATCACCCTGCACGGTGGCGTCTTGGAAATCGGCGGTGACTTCATTGAACACGAAGGGGACGTCGGAACTGGCGAGCGGGACGTGAACAATGATCGCGGTCGGCGAATAGTAGAAGAACGACAAACCGGCCCCTTCGCGAACGACCTTGCCCCCTGTGTAGTGCAAGACATACGTCGTCGGCGGGGCTTTGAGATAACTGATCCCGAACATAATTTCTCCCGGTGCAAATCACAGTGGACGATGACCCATTCTGAATCGACATTGTAGGCTGCGAAACGCTAGGATGCAAAAGTTTAGGAATCGACGTGAATAGTGGGTCGATGCTACCAGACTTGTGTATAAATCAGCGGGCAAAGCCAGTGACACACAAAGGTGTCTCCCGAGATCACGAAAGGCGAATTAGACGCTACATCTCAAAAATGGGCTGACTTTACCCACTTGACAACCGGCGAACGATCAAGTATACATAAGTACATGTACACCACTCCCGGCGAACGCCTGTTCGAGGTTGGCGGAAATCTGCGGCGATTGATGGCTCGGCTGAATCTCACGGCCGAACAGGTCAGCGCGCGGTGTGAACTTGACGACCGGACCGTAAAGAGCCTGCTCCACGGCCGACATAAACCGCACCCCCGCACGCTGCACCGTTTGGCGGATGGGCTGGGGGTTCCCTCCGACGAACTGTTTCAAAACCCAGCACTTTTGGCTTGGCGGACAAACGAGTTTGATCGGGCGACCAATCCGGCCGTCGAGGCCCTGATCGCAGCGGAGCCGGAACTCTTTGCCGAGTGGAGCGTGCCAGAACTGAATGAGTTGTCGAGCCGCTTTGGCGAAGGGGGCGCGTTGACCGAAGAGGGTGCCCGACAAGCGGTCGAGGCGACCAACCGCCGACGCGATGTGCAGCGAAAGGTGGCGTTGATTCTGGAGAACGATCAGGCGGAACTTTTGTCCGGAATGATCGAGTTGTTATATCAACAAGTGCTGGTGACAGAATGAGGGGAAACGCAAAACGAGAAACGAGAAACGAGAAACGAGAAATGCGAAAATTACACCGTTTAGCCGCGCAGCGGAGCGATATTGCAAACCGCCACTTGGCGGTACAGTGACGTTCCGTTACGATGCTCCGACGAAGACTTAAACCTCGATGATTCAACCGCCTCGACATCGCAATCGAATTTAACATTGCCCGACCACTATGAAACCTGCCTACCTCACCGCACTCGAATTTTCCGAACGCCAAGTCGCCGCGTTGGCCCAAAAACATCCTGATTTTTTTCCGATCTACACCGTTCAAGGAAAATGGCAGCACGGGGGAGAACTGTGGACCGATTGGACCGGCGGGTTTCTCGCAGGCATGATGTGGCAATTCCACAAACGGACCGGAAGTGTCGAGTGGCTTGCCCGCGCACAACATTACTCCAAGCTCCTTGAACATCGCCAATATGATCGCAACGTCCATGATCTGGGCTTTATCTTTTTGAGCACGTATCTGCCGTGGTACGAACTGACGCATGAGCCAAAAATTTACGACGTCCTGATTCGAGCGGGGCGAACGCTGGCCCTGCGGTTCATGGAAAAAGGACAGTATCTGCGTTCGTTCGTTTCGCCCGACTCGCTGTTCATCGACATCATGATGAACGTCCCGATCATTTTTTACGCCGCGCATGAAGATGATGACTCAGACCTTCTTCGCATCGCGACCGCCCATTGTTACACCACCGGCGACACCATCGTGCGTGCCGATGGCAGCACGGCCCACGAGGGGTTGTTCGATTTGGAGTCGGGCGAATTTCTTCGCGAGACCACGCATCAAGGTTTGCGGCCCGACAGTGCCTGGGCACGCGGCCTCGCTTGGTCGTTGTATGGTTACAGCAAGGTCTACGCCTTGACCAACAACACAGGGTTTCTCGCCCTGGCCGAGCGGAACGCCGATTATTGGTTGAAACATTTGCCCGCCGACGGCGTTCCCTATTGGGATTTCGACACTGATCTTTCGCAGCCCGCTCCGTGGGGTGCGCAACGAGAAACGTCGGCGGGTGCGATCGCGGCAAGTGGTCTGCTCGACTTAGCGAAGCAAACTAAGTCTCCGGAGAAAGCCGCCGCCTATCGGACGACCGCTCTTAAGATGCTCGATGCCCTCGTGACGCCCGAATACTTGGCAATCAACACGCCGGGCTGGGAGGGAATCCTCAAGCACGGTGTCTATCACACGGCCAAAAATCTCGGCGTCGATGAGTCGGTCATGTGGGGCGAATACTTCTTTGTCGAAGCGTTGACCAAGGCCGTGATGGCTACTTCTTCCGAATAGGAAAGAACCCATCAAACAACGGACGGTGGTCGACGGTAGTGATCCCAAAATGCCGCAGGAGCGCAGCATCGTTTCTTATGCAGCCGCATCGTGGCGACCTGTAAATTGAGGTACGACGACGTGAAGCAACCATTGTGTTGTGAGGCGATTAAATTCGGCTTTCACGCCGAAGAACCGACTTCCGCCTACCATGCCTTCCAGCCGTCTGGGTTGTCGCCCAGAGGCTGGCCCGAGATCAGTTCTAGTGAACAGATACAGGCTTGACGAAGTTCGTCGGGCGGTGGGACGGGTGACATCGACACATTTGCCGTTGTTAGTGGTTGCGGTTGTGCGATCAATTCAATCAAGGTGTCGGCTCCGAACACGTAGCCCGCCTCGCCCAGTTTTCGCACGAGCAACAACCGCTTTTCGAGCGGCGCGAGCGGGTCACGAATGATCGGCAGGAAGTATTTTTCGATCTTCTCGAGAAGTTCCGGCGGCGGCACTTTCGGCGGTGGCACTTTCGGCGGTGTGTCCAACTGCGTTTCAAGCCACGCCCGCCATTCGGTCCAAAGTTGATCGTAACCATAGCCAAAATGCCGGGCGAAAATCTCCTCGGTTCTTGCCTCGCTTCGCTTTGGATCGAGAACAAACCTTTTCATCTTTCCCCGCCGTTCGTCGGTCGCACCGTGACCTAGGAGGAAATCGCCCAGGGAACAGCATTGGGCGTAAAAAAGTTTGTCGAAGCGGTAAGGATCATCGAGATTTTTCACTTCGTAACGCTTGACAACTTGTTGGCCTGAGAGTAGCAACCATTCTTCCGTCGAAAGCAGCCGGTTTCGCGCCACGGCGATTTTTAAGCGTCGATATTTTTCGGTTGCGCGTTCTTTGTTTTGATCGTTTACGATGGCGTGATCAATGGACAAAGATACCCAATTCGATCCGACCTTCGTTGGTCGTTGGTTGGTCAGGTACATCGCCAAGGTATTCGCTAGGCCAGCACGAGGAATATCCAAATTGTTGATTTCATTTTCCCAGCCAAAAACGATCAAAGCATTTCGCCCACGGTAATAAATCGAACTTTGGGAAACTGCCGGAATGCCAAAAAACCCCGCAAGATAGCTGTTGTTTGCGAAGTTGAAAATTCGTAGTGGACAATTCGGTGGGGAAGGCCCAAGCAGTTTTTCATACGATGTCCGGACTTCCTGAATGAGAACCTCCAATTGGTCGAATGGCATGGCTCTTTCAGCGGACCAAACGCAGACCGTTCCCAAGCGATTGATGAGGCCTTGTTCACCGGTGATCTTTCTAGCCCGTCGGTGCAACCACCACTCGATTTCCAGCCTGAACTTTGCATACAGAACAAACAGAACGACTAACGCAACCACGATACCAATGATTGAAAACCAAGTCATATCCCAGGCAATTCCCGTTTTGGAGGTGCTGGAAATCAAGATTCCCAATGCCATCATTCCACTAACAATGACGGGGCCAGCACAACCGATAGTTTTCGGTTTTTCGGCGTTTTCTGTTTGCTTGGCCAACTCGGCCTTTGGCTGCGCTCGCTCTGCACAATTGGGGCATAGCGTGGCATCACCGCTCGCAAATACAACCGTCGGAATAAACGCCTTGCCGCACGCGGGGCACGATTGGCCGACTCGTGCAAAACGCAAGCGACGATAGACCATCCACAGGGATCCTCAGTGTTTCACTTTGGGATGTTTTCTTGTCTTACCAACCCGAAACGTAAGTGAGGATTCTTCCTGTCTTTAGCCATATTCCTCACTTACGTTTCGGGTTATTATTTTCCCAGTGTGAAACACTGAGAATCCCTGAGACCATCCAAGCCCCAATCGCAACGAACGGTCCAATGGTGAACGAATAACCGAAATTGGGTTCAATCATCAACCTCGTCAAACTGATCAGAAATGTCAGTACCCCGGCCACGATCGCCGTAATCGCGAACCACTCGCGGATCGACATCCCATGCCGGGCTTTCACGAGAACAGGCTGATTCGGTCCCGACCGATGCCCCGGGGCGTTGCGTTTTGAAATCGCGAGCAACAGCAACCCGATGACAATTTCAGCGAGTCCAATTTTTGCGATAACGACGACGATTCTCGCCAACGATTCTTGGGGAGCAGGCTCATCCTTCCCGATGGCGAAGCCACACAAAAGCGACAACAAACCGGTCGCCAACAGACCTCGTGCCAACCAGCCCACGAACGACACACTGCCTTTGTTCCGATCTTTGTCGCTCACGAATTGGTCCCTAAAAATGGAAAAAAACGGCAGATTCTGGCACGGCGAAAATTGGTGCCACGATGCGGCGCAGATGTTTTGCAGAGTGGTACTTTCCAGGCGTTCCGCTGCGCTCCACTCCTGGCAATTCATAGGTCGCCACTAACGCGGCTGCATCGAGTTCCAGGCGTGCTGCTCCGCTGCGCGACGCTGCTAAACATCGGTGGTTCGTCGATGTCGCCTAACCCTTCTTACCCCCCGCTAGAATCCGCTCCGTCACCTTCGGCATAATCTTGGCCAAGCCGGGCGTTTGTTTCAGGTCGTGTTGGCCTGCTAGTTTCAGAAATCGACCCGACTCTTTTTCCAACAAAGGATGCAGGTTCTGCCAGACGATGTGCGGAATGAGTTCGTCATCGCCGCAATGAACGAGAACATCGGTGAGGATCGCGAGCGGATCGAGACCGTCGATCTTCTTGGCGGCGATGGCGACCTGCACCTGCACGTCGGCCGATTTGTCACTGGCCAGTTCGACGATCTTTTTCGAGATGGTCGGATCGACTTGATGGAAATTCCCCGCCGCCCTCACGCCCCAGGCGCGAATCCCGGCGTCATCCTGGGCCAATAATTTCCCGTGAAACGCCGGATCGAGCGAACCGGTGCTGACCAGCGACCAGAGGGCGTGCATTCTCGTTTTACGAGCGACCGTTGTGTCGAGGACCAATTGTTCGAGCTTCTTGCGAGTCTCCGGGTGGTTCCGCTCGTTCAAAATACGTTGGGCATGATCGCGAAAGAAGATGTTGGGACTAGCCAACCGTGCGAGCAATTGCTCGTCGGTCTCCTTGCCCAAGTCAAACGGTTTCGCACGCGGCGTGTCTTTATACCGAATGCGATAGAGGCGACCGTTCAGGCGGTCGATGCCCGCCGGGTCGCGATTCGCATCTTGATAACAATGATAACGGTCATACCAATCGAGAATATAAAGACAGCCATCCGGCCCGGTCTTTTGCGAGACGGGCATAAACCACGCATCGTTTCCGGTGAGAAAGTCCTCCTGGTTGATCCCTTCATACGTCGAACCGCTCCGCTTGATTTGATCGACGTTGATGCAGCCGCCGTGAATGTTGCCCATGTAGAGCTTGTCGCGATATTGCTCGGGATAGGCGTCACTGTCGAAATAATGGATTCCGCAATAGGCCGCCTGTTGATGTTTGAACTTCACAATCGAGTCGATTTTCCAAGTGAAAGGAGGATACGGACCACCCTGTCGATGATAATAGCCCGACTCCGTCAGGTGCCACAAATGATCGATCACGCAAGCCGAAACAAACGCCGACCCTTCGGTATCAAAAGCAACTCCCCAAGGGTTGCTCGTCCCTTCGCAAAAGACTTCAAACTTTTTTGTGCGCGGGTCAATGCGAAACAGGGCACACGTGAATTTCCAGCCTGGATCGTCGGCACGAAAATGGGGCGACGATTTCGGATACGTGATGTGGCAAGGATTAAAGACGCCGTTGAGACCGTACAAATATCCGTCCGGTCCCCAGACGAGCGAATTGGGAACCTCGTGGGTGTCGGCCCGACCGAAGCCGGTCACGATGACCTGCGGATCGCCATGCGGTTTGCCATCTTGATCGGCGTCGGGATAGAACAAAATGTCGGGCGCGTTCGCGATCCACACGCCGCCGTGGCCAACTTGAATTCCGGAGGGGATATTGAAACCGTCGGCAAAGGTCGTGATTTTGTCAATTTTGCCGGAACCGGTCGTGTCCTCTAAAATTCGCACGCGGTCCTTGCCTGGCCCGGCCGGATGTCGCGGATACTCGATGCTCTCGGTGATCCAAAACCGGCCCCGCTGGTCGATGGTCATCGCGACGGGATTGACGATGTCCG
>JAYUFG010000269.1:0-5081 GCA_043738845.1 Planctomycetaceae bacterium | reverse complement strand
CGGGCTGCGATGTATTTTTAGTAGTCATACACAAGTTTTAGCGCGCGCCTCTCAAAACACCAGTCCTCTTGAGTAAATTCACAGCCTCGGAGCGAAAGACGACAATGGCGACATTCAATCGCCCGATTTAATTTTCACTCGCTACGGCTGATGAATCCAAACGGTTTGCGGGACCGGCTCAGCCGATTGATAAAGTGGTTCGATCGTGCGGCCCCATTGTAAGGCGACCACCGTAACTTTTACTGGGAACCGGGTGCGGGGCGGAAGAGTGGTGAAGTGGAGTTTGTTGCTCGCAATGATCGCCGGGCCGCTCTCGACGTAATACTCGACGGGCAAGCCGGAGTCGGTGGTCGCCTTCAACTCGACCCGTTCGCGGCTGAGCGGTTGCTCGCCGATTTCGGGAAACGTGATCGTGTGCGGCGTGCCTTGTGAATTCTTGCCGGGCAAGGAAATGAGGCACGCTTGATCTGCGCGGCGGATTTTTGCATTGCCCGGCTCACTGGCGATAAACCACAGGTCGGAATTTCGGTCGGTGAAACAGGTGCGGTCAAATCGCAGCCGAAACGTCGCCGGGCCAATCTGTTCGGCTGGTCCTTTAACAAATTGCACAACGACCGGCCCCGCCGCATGACCGAGCGTGTCCCCATCATGTAGCACGCCGCTGGGCACCTTGGGAAAAAAGTCGCCGGAGAGTTCAAACGTGCGACCATCTTCAAGAGGCTGAAAACGAGTTTCGACAATGCCGCGAGTGGAAAGCGGCAGCACTTTTCCGGCGATGGACATCGTTACCATCTGCGGTGCTTTGCCCTTTTGATCGCCGCCGAAGTTGCGAACGGCCTCCGCCAGTTCACGGTCGAAATACCAAAACGCCGCAGCCCGGTCGCCCTGGAAGTCAGCAGGGCTCGCGATGTTCGCTGTTTCCGGCTCGAACGCCATTGCGGAATCGGTAAGCCAACCTTCCTCCGGCGAAATTGGTCTGAGGATTGCAATATCATTCAGTTCGCTCGTCGGTTCCTGGGCGGGAATCCTGCGCTGGGCCGCCTTGCGAATGAACATCGCTAAAATTCTCGTCAACTCGGGCGACGACTCAAAGTGCCCATCGCTCGCAGCGCACAAATAGCCGATTAAGTTGCGATCATTCTGCATCCGAAAAGCCAAAGCCGTTTTTCGCACACCCTGCCAACTCGCTTCGCGATCAGTCGGCGGATTCGGCTGCGACCACTCCTCGAATTGTCCTTTGACGATCAAGACCGGAACACCTTCTATTGGCGAATGTTCGGTCGGTTTGGGCGAACGAGAGAGGCTGCTCTTGAAATGAATCACGCCCAACGTCCGCTCGGGATGGGCCTCGGCAAATTCCCACGCGAACGGTGCCGCCGCCGAATGACCGAGCGTCAACAACGGAACGTGAGTCAACTCGTCGTAGCCTGACACTTTCGCCAAGTCGGCGAGAACCTGCGACAGCAATTCGTCGTCGCCTTGCTTTGCATGAAAGCCTTTGTCAAACGGTCGTGCCTTCGGCGTCCGAGCGAACCAAATAATCGCCAAGTTTTCCGCTGCAGCCGCCGCCCGAATTTGCGAATCCTCGAGCAGCGGCTTTTCCACTAAGTTGTCGAGCGAGACAATCGCCCCGCGAATTCGTTCGCACGTTGGTGGAATGTACAGATCGACCCGCGTGTTGGTTGCTTGGGCCGTGACAGAAAACTGCCAGGTGTCTCGCTCGGCCCGGCGACCGCTGATTTCCGCTGGCAAGTCGCGAAAAAAGAGCGTGCCCCAGGAGACATGGTCCCAGTGCGAACCCTCCGGCCGAATTTTGTCGAGAACCTGACGGGTGTATTTCATTTCGAGTCCGACCCGGTCGTGATAATGATGGTGCAGTTTTTCATAGGTAGGCCGAAATTCGCCCCGCTGCTTGGGTGAAATTTTTCCCGCACACGGAACATCCTGGCCCAGGTTGTACTTGGCCGTGTACTCAAAACCGAGTGCCAGCCGATTGTCATACGCACTGTACAGATCAAGCCCCTGCTTCCAGGCCGTTTCACAAACGTCGGCCAAAAAGGCGAGGCCCAGTTGCGTATGCGTTTGATCGCGGGTACTTTCCTGACATTGGCCCGACGAAAGGACGTAATTCAAGATCGCCCCGTGCCCCTGGCCATGCAGATAATACTCGACGGCTCGTTCGTAAATATCGCGGCGTTCGCAAAACACGCCAATCGACATGCAGGTCACGATCATCGAGGCGTCCCAATTGCCGTTCGCTTCCGGAAAGAAGTCTTTAATGACCGGGTAAATCACTTCGAGCAACATTCGCTCGCAACGGTCTTGATCGGGTTTTTTCCAACCGTCGTAAGTGTGGCGAAGAATTTCGGCGGCGTTGCAAAACTTGTAACCGACGATTCCAGCCAGCAGTTTGGCATCATGCCCCTCAATGGTTTGCACTTTGTTGGACCAGCTATTGATGATCTCGACGGCTTTCTCGGCGTGTTTGACGTCGCCGGTCAGGGTCCACCGCAGGGCGTTCGCATAGGCGGCCAGGGCATCGTCGCCCATTTCATACGCTCCTTTCCAATTGCCCCCCAAATCGCGAACGACGTTCGCTTCTGGTCGGGCGCGATATGATAGTTGCGAATGGCGGTCGGCGGCGAATTTCACATAGGCTGTTTTCCAAGGTTCGTCGCCCAATTTGATCTTGGCCTTGATGAACTCCAGTTCGGCCCGGTTGTGAAGCAACCCAGGATGGACGAACGGGTTGGACGCGGCCGATTCAGCGGAGGTGGCGGTGCGGAGATTAAAACACAAGACCAGCAACGATAGCACTGCCAGCGAGAACCGGTCGAGCGATGTGATTTGATACGTGGTTTGCATTCTGTTTTGGCTCGCCTTCGATAATTTGATAAGGCCATTCGATAAATGGTTGAAAGGACGTTACATGATTTCGTTTGCTTTGCTAGCACTGCTTTCGCCGCCAACGCCGCCAACATTGCCGTTGACCCCGTGCGAAGTCATTCTATAATCCCCGCCCGTAAAGGTGTACAGTGGCGGACCGCTGCGCCGTGAATTATGGGTGAGTTGGCCGAATTTAATGATTATGGACGGGCTTTAATCCGAATTCATATTATAGCTGGATCGAATTCTCCGATGAATCGTTAAGAACAAAGTAAGAAACCATCGCGAAACCTCAGGGAAGAGGCCGCCGGTGCTGAAGCGACCAGGATGTCGCCTCGCGACGCGCCCCTTCTCTTCCTCAATTCTGTAAGGGCGCTGACGTGAAATACTTCGCAACCGCCAACTGGACTTGTGTCGCCATCGCTACGATTGGGCTGTGCGGCTGTTCGAGCATGGGCGGAAAATGGTGGTGGCAAAAGAAAGACGACTCCATCGCGAGCCGGCCCCCCGCGCTCCCGTATGCTCCTGACAAACCGCTGGCCAATTCGAGTACCGCACCAAGCAATTCGTCCAGCGCAGTCGCAGGCAGTTCGTCGAGTGGAGCGACTGGATATTCCGCATCGACGGCTGGTGCGCCCGCCGCTTATCCTTCGACCGGTTACAACATGCCAGCCAGTTATACGCCACCATCCACAGCAGGTGGTTACACTCCGCCGCCCGCGAGCCGAGCCAACGCTTGGGCACCTTCCAATAATGCGTCGGCTTACCCTGGTGCCGGTTCATCGTCTCCAGCGGCGACAGGTCCATCCGCTACCGCGATTGGCACACAAAACGGACTGTATCAAGGTGCCTATCCGAACGCCGTCGCGGCCGCTCCCGCCAATACAAACAGTACGCCGAATTATCCGGCCGCAAATTATCCGAATCCTAACGCTGTCGCAGTGCCTAGCACGTCCGGCGCGACGCCGTGGGTTGCGAGTGCTCCGGGCAGCAACGACACGTTGCGCACTGCCGACGCTCGTTCTGGACAACCGGCGACGGAAGTTTCGTTTGCACAGAGATCGTGGACGCCTGCTCCGAGCGCGGCGTCGGCTACCGGCAACAGCCAGGCACCGCCGTGGGGAACGAATGGCGTTCCGCAAGATACGACCAGTGGTGAGAAGGCGGCCGCTTACAACGATCCGAACAACGGTGGCTTGAACGTCAGTCCCGCCGGAGGTGACGTCCGCAGCTTTGGCAGTCCGCGCAAAGACCCTTATTTCCGGCCGGGCAGCACGAAAGACTTCGCCCCGACGACGGGCACCTCTCCACCCGCCGCGCTGTTGCCGTCGCAACCGAGTGCTCGGGCAGAAAGTGTGACGCCAGCCAACTACACCGGAAATAGCACTGCGAACTATGCATTGAACGAAACGGTTGAGCGGGCGAATACGAATGCTGCTTCCTTGGCCGCTCCGTGGAATGCAGCGGTGGCCGGGAATTCTTTCACTCCGCCAACAGCGATGGTCGAAACGTTAAGCCGCTATCCTGCCCCTTCGCCATTTGATGTTGCACCCGGCTCTACGGACGCAACCGCGAATAAACAATATGGCGGCGGCTCCGATGTGCAATCCAATGGCCATGTCGAAGTCTCGGTCGGCGGTGGCTTCAATGCCATTCGCCGTTAGGATAGAGGGCATTCGCGATTTTGAAATTTCAGCGGCGTGCTTTGTACGCGCGGTTCGTCTAATTGACGCGCCGCTTGATACGAATGTTCGCCTCTCTACGAGCGACGCTTCTTTGTTTTCGTCGCCCTGGCGTCCTCTTTTCGCTGGTTCTCCTTCATGCGGACCTTCACAATCCTACTGATCAAGTCATAAGGGATTGGCTGATCGAGTGGAAACTTCAGGTTCCCTTTTTCACCCGCGTAGGCGGAGACTTCCCGTCGGAGTTTTTCGTCCCGCACCGGCGGATACATGCCAATGTGCTTCTTAAACGCGCCCAAATAGACCAAATCTCCCTGATGGGCGAACGCGGGAATTTGATAGCTGATTTTTTCCGCAGCCTTGGGTGCCGCCTTTTTTATGACCGCCCTGATCCGCTTCAGCACCCGCTGCACTTCGGGTGCGAACTGGGCAATATATTCGTCAATCGTCGTCGGTTTGGCGCGTTCGGCTTTCATGCGTGCCTCCTTTTGCTCGCAGCTTGCGTTGATTGCG
>JAYUFG010000268.1:0-13481 GCA_043738845.1 Planctomycetaceae bacterium | reverse complement strand
TGTTGAAGCTCCTCTCGCCGGTGCAAAAGGCGACCGAGCGGAGCGAGCTTACGAAGAGCCTTGTCGAATCGGGCGAGATTTATCACCCGCTCGCTTGGACACCCGCCGAAGCCTTGCGATTTATGCAGGACATTCCGATCTTTGAGGAGAGTGGTCTGCTCGTGCGGGTGCCCGACTGGTGGAAGTCGAATCGCCCACCGCGCCCGGTGGTCAAGGTGAGCATCGGCGAGAACAAGAAGGCGGCGATTGGAGTGGATGCGATGCTCGATTTTTCGGTGCATGTCGCTTTGGAAGGCGAACCGTTAACCCCCAAAGAACTCAAGGAGTTGCTGAACTCGGCCGAAAGTTTGGTCTGGTTGAAAGGCCGCTGGGTCGAGCTTGACCGTGAAAAACTAAGCGCCGCCCTCGAACACTGGAAAAAAGTTGAGCAAGAGGCCGAGAGTGGCGGCTTAAGTTTCTTTGACGGAATGCGGCTTCTGGCGGGAATGCCGACCGATACCAATGAGGCCGACGCGAAAGGTGTCGCCACGACCGCCGAGTGGACCGGCATCGTCCCCGGCGCGGCCTTGCAAGCGACCTTGCAGGAATTACGCGATTCGCAAACGGCGACCGATAATCAACCTGCCGGTCTGAACGGAACGCTGCGCCCGTATCAAAGGGCCGGTGTCGGCTGGTTGCGGTTTCTCACGCGACTGGGGTTGGGTGCCTGCTTGGCCGACGACATGGGACTGGGCAAAACGATTCAGGTCATCGCGTTACTATTGGATTTGAAAAACGGCAGCGGGAAAAAAGGATCGTCGCACGGGCCGAGCTTGCTCGTTGGACCCGCCTCACTAATGGCCAATTGGAAGGCGGAAGTTGCCCGCTTTGCGCCGTCACTTTCGTCCCTGATCGTGCATCCTTCGGAAGTGTTTGCGGAGGATGATTCTGAGCCAATGCAGAGTCAGAAATTGATTGCCGCCGCCAATCGCAGTGACCTCGTCATCACGACGTATGGAATGCTAACGCGACTCGATTGGTTACGAACGAATCCCTGGAAGATCGTTATCCTTGACGAGGCGCAGGCGATCAAGAATGCCAACACCAAACAGACTCGCTCGGTGAAGGAGGTCAAAGCCGGTGCGAGAATCGCCCTCACCGGAACGCCCATCGAAAATCAGTTGGGCGATCTGTGGTCACTCTTCGACTTTCTCAATCCGGGTTTGCTGGGAAGTGCGAAAACCTTTGCCAGTCAAGTCAAACGGCTCAGCGATCTTAAGGGAGACCGTTTCGGCCCGCTGCGAAAGCTGATTCAACCTTATCTGCTTCGCCGGCTCAAAACCGACAAGCAGGTCATAAACGACCTGCCCGACAAGATCGAGACCAATTCCTATTGTCATTTGAGCAAGCAGCAAGTGGCTCTCTATGGCAAAGCCGTGAAGGAATTAGCCCAGGCCATCGACCAAGCCGAGGGGATGCAGCGGCGGGGAATTGTGCTGTCCTCCTTGATGCGGTTCAAACAAATTTGCAATCATCCCGCCCAAGCCTCCGGTGGTGGCGACTATGACCCGGAACAGAGTGGAAAATTTGCCCGGATTTCCGAAATCTGTGCCGAACTGGCCGAGCGTCAGCAAAAGGTGCTGGTGTTCACTCAGTTCCGCGAGATCACGGCCGCCTTGCAGGAACATTTGACCAAGGTTTTTGGCAAGCCGGGGTTGGTACTGCATGGTCAAACGCCGGTCGGCAAGCGGCGCGAGATGGTCGAGGCTTTTCAGCGCGACGGTAGCCCGCCGTTTTTCGTGCTGTCATTGAAAGCTGGCGGGACGGGTTTGAACCTGACGGCCGCCTCTCACGTGATCCATTTCGACCGCTGGTGGAACCCGGCCGTGGAAAACCAAGCGACAGATCGGGCCTTTCGAATTGGACAAAAACAGAATGTTTTTGTTTACAAGTTTGTCTGTCGCGGTACAATCGAGGAGCGGATTGACGAATTGATTGCGGGCAAGTCCGCCTTGGCCAAAGATTTAATCGAGGGGGGGGCAGAGCAGGCCCTGACCGAAATGAGTAACGAGCAAATCCTAAAATTTGTCGCGCTCGATATTCACAAAGCCGTGGCGTCGTAACAATTCATTGGAGAATGGAGGCTCGTGATGTCCCGCTATGGGTATCGTGGCTATGATGAAGGTGGATATGGTTTCAGACCCTATGTAAGCGTTGCGCAACGTCGTGCCAAGGCTGCGCGGCACCTTAAGTCGATGTCGAAGAGAGGGCACGTTGCCGAACCGATCACCATCGCCGGTAGTAAAATCACCACGACCTTTTGGGGCAAAGCGTGGTGTGACCATCTGGAATCTTTCAGCGACTACGAAAACCGCTTGCCCCGCGGGCGGTCCTACGTGCGAAACGGTTCGGTCGTCGATCTCAAAATCAAACCGGGCCAAATCACCGCCATCGTGAGCGGTTCCGACCTGTACAGCATCAAGATCAACATTGATCCGCTCAAACCACAAAATTGGAAAGACGTTCAGTCCCGTTGTGCCGGGCGAATTGGCTCGCTCGTCGAATTGCTGCAAGGCAAATTGTCGAACGACGTGATGCAAGTCGTCACGGACCGAAAATCTGGTTTGTTTCCGCAATCTGGCGAGATCAAACTCGGCTGTTCGTGTCCCGACTCGGCGACGATGTGCAAACATGTCGCGGCCGTTCTGTACGGCGTTGGTGCGCGGCTCGATCATCAACCCGAGTTGTTGTTTCTGTTGCGGAAAGTCGATCATTCCGAATTGATCGCGAGCGTCGGCGATCTGGCGCAAGCGAACCAACCGAAATCTCGCGGCACAAAGAAAACCATCGCGGCCGAAAATCTGGCCGATGTGTTTGGTATCGAGATGGAAAGTGCGGAACCACCGACGGAGTCAAAATCAAAACCGTCGGAGACAAAAGCCCAACCGACGAAGAGGGTGAAATCCAAGATAACGGCAAAATCACCAGCGTCCATGAAACCGCGTACGGTCGTGAAAAATGCCAGCCAAAAAATCTCCTCACCCATTGTGCCAGCCCACGCAACCGGTAAGACATCAAAAAAACTGAAACGGACGACCGATCCGGCCGAAACCGTCCCGCCTCCGCCGAAGGCAACTGTCGTTGCCGCGATCAAAAAACGAATTACAAAAAAATCGGCGACTCGCAATGTCAAACCAAAAAGCAAATAGACCGCCTCACCTCGTTGAATCGGACAGGCAGGCTCAAACCGAGTGTTTCGCGTCAAACAGATTGTCCATCGAGCGGGCTGCACTCCACCGGTAAATCCATTTTACATCGGAATGTCGCTCTTTCGGTCCCGATTATTTTTCTTTCTTTACCGGATGGGCTTCTAACTTAGCAATCGCTTGCTTCAGCTTTTCTTGACCGGCCGCATCAGCGGGCAGCGGTTCGGTTTGAAACGCGGGCAGGAGTTTATCCCAGATCGCATTCATCTCGCCTTGGAAGTTGCCGGTATCGGCCGTGATCGCGACCACGACGTCCATGTCGGGAATCACGACGCAGAGTTGACCACCCGCCCCGTCTCCGCGAAAAGCATCGTGAGTACACCGCCAGAATTGAAAGCCGTAGCCCTGTTTCCAGTCGATCCCAATTTTGGTGTGGGATTCCTGGTCGTTCGGAACTTGCTTGCTCGTGGCTTGCTCGATCCATTTCGCCGGGATCAATTGTTTGCCGTTCCATTTCCCTTTTTGCAAGTAAAGCTGGCCGAACTTGGCGATATCTTCCGTGCAGAGCTTGAGGCCATAACCACCGAGCGAATTACCCTCCGGGCTGCTACCCCATTCGGGATTTTCGATTCCCAGCGGCTCGAATAATCGCGGCTTCAGAAATTCCAGGGTGGTTTTGCCGGTCACCTTGGTGACGATGGCCGAAAGGGTGTAACTCCCCAGCGTGTTGTATTGAAAATGAGTGCCGGGCACGTGCGGAACGGGATGAGCCAAAAAAGTTTTTACCGACGGTGCCCCGCCGACCGACTTAGCCTCGGTGTCATGCCCGCACGACATCGTGAGCAGGTCGCGGACTTTCATCGCCTTGAGATTGTCAGAAGGATCGGCCGGTGCAAAATCGGGAAAGAACTTCAATACGGAATCATCCAGGCTTAACTTGCCCTCTTCAATTGCGAGTCCCACGGCCGTGGAATTGAAGCTTTTGCTGAGCGAGGCCAACACATGCGGTTTGTCCGCTGCCTCGGGCGTCCACCAACCCTCGGCGATGACGTGACCATGCCGCACGATCATGAAGCTGTGCAACGTGTTTATTTTATCGGCCGCTTCGACAAAGTCGTGAATGGCTTGGGACGAAATAGCCTGAGACTCCGGTGTGCTTCGTAACAGCGGCTTGTCGGCGGCGTGAGTGCTTGAAACTGCGGCAAGCAAAACTACGACGATCAACGCCGACAGAAGCGGTCGATTGTTCATGGCTGGTTCTCCGAAGGTAAGGTTTCTGAAAATACGCATCGAGTTCATCGCTTTAGGTTAATAGCGAGGTTCCGAAAGTACACGTCCCGACGCAATGTGGTGTGACTGGCAATAGACCAGTATCGACGTGCGTTGCCAAGTCACTCTGTCAAGCAGAACTGTATTCGGGAACCATTCCTGTCGCCTGTTTAGCTGGGCACTTCCATTTTTGAAACGCGTTCCCTTCGTAGGCGAGACGCCACTGCTACAAGCAATACCACTTAGGTCCGGCGTATCAATTTATGAGAGCAATTCAAATTCGTACAGTGTTGCAATCTCGCCTGCTGTTTTCTGGCTCAGATTCGAGAATCGGGCGAGCAACGCATCGGGATCGGCAACGCCCAGGCTCGCTAGTTGGCGAAATTTGTGCCCCAAAATGGCGTCGCGGTCCACGGTCGTACAGCGGGCGTGACCGCCGGGATACATGACGAGGCCGCTCGACAACCAGCCCAGCGTAGTGTGTTCAATTTCGACCGTCGTCGGAATTCCGTCGGGATATTTTGCGTCGTACTCCGGGCCGCCGTGCCGAAAGTCAATCTTCTCGATTAACTGACGAGTTAAAGGGTCGAACAACGACGACTTTGAATAATCGTCGGGCAAGAGCATCAATTCCTGCCAGCCCGTCTGTTGCGACTGAATTGCTTTTCGCAATACCGTGGCGATGATAAAGACCATTGAATGATCGGCACTCTGTCGCGTTTGCGGATCGCGCTTGGCTGGGTCGCCAATGATCCCAAAAGCTGGCTCATAGATCGTGATGCGGATTTTGCGAATCGCGTCGCTGCTTTCGAGGAGTGACGGCTGTTGCGTTAAGAGATTGAGCAAACCCTGAATCGCGCCCGCCGATTGATGCTCGTACAGACCGAGCTTAAAGTGCATTCCCGTCACTGCGAAATCCTGGCCGCTCGTTGTGAGCGTCAGGTCAAACGGACATTCGCCTTTTTTCACGGGCTTCTCGAACAGGCAAAAAATGGCTTCCGGATTGCGAAAAATGTCGGCTGGCCCGACGAAGCCCCGCATCGCGCGACGCATACAGAGTACGGCTGCTTCGGCAGAGATCGCCGCCGAGGCTCCTTTGGAATCGGACAACTGCTTACCCGCTCGAATCGCGCGAAATGGAATGTAGTGGGCGACGAACATTCCAATCGCCGATTCAATTTGCTCGACGCTCGCCCCCAGCGCAGCACCGAACATGGCTGCCGAAGCGATTGCGCCATGGACGACATGGTCGATTTTGTGATCCTTCAGCGAGAAGACTTCGGCCAAGCGACCACGAATCTCATCGAGTGCCAACATCGCGAGGACCGTTTTTCGACCGTTCCAACCCTGTAACTGCGCCGCCGCGACCACCACCGGATAATAGTCGTTGTGACCGAACTCGCCCTTCGTCGCACCCCGGGCTGGGTTGTATCCGAAATTCGTTCCATTGGCGTCCCATTCGCGAACGGCCGCACAATTCGCCGCAACAGCTTTTTCAACCACCACAGGAATTGTGGAACCAAACAACGGGACACCGGATCGCGCCTCACTTACTCGGTACTCGAGTGCCTCTTGCCGCAGGACGTTTGGTGCATTGGTTCCCAGAGAAATCGCTGAAACGCCACAGACCATACTGTCGAGAAAAAACTGCTCGACGATCCGCACCACCGATTCGTCGGGCAGGGGAAATTTGTCGTTCACGAAGTCGAGGGCATACTCGGCGATTCCGCGAGCCTGATTCGTGTCGCGAGCGAGCGTGAGAAAGGTTGGGTTCAAGGGTCGGCTTCCGGTGAAAAGGGACGAGCCAGCGACGCACCAAAAATCTTATCGGGCGGCGTGCTGGTCGTAAATGGACGCCCATGTTACGATACTGGAAGCCTATTTTCCCTGTGCTTTTCGTGCTTCAAACTATGGCCATCGAGCAACTTGGACCGTACAAAATCGGACGTCAGATCGGCCGCGGCGGCATGGGCGCGGTCTATGCCGCCACACACGAACAGACGGGCCAACCGGCCGCCGTAAAGATTCTCATTCAGCATCTCGCGCCGGTCGCTGGCTTCCGTGATCGCTTCATGGCCGAAATCGAGTCGCTCAAACGACTCTCTCATCCGAACATCGTCAAGCTATTCGGCTTCGGTGAACAGGACGACATTCTGTTCTATGCGATGGAATTGGTCGAGGGGAAAACTTTGGAGGGTGAACTTCATCGAGGTCGGCGATTTTTATGGCCCGAGGTGTTGCAATACGGGATTAGCCTTGCCAAGGCACTCAAGCACGCCCACGACAACGGAATTATTCACCGCGATTTGAAGCCCGCAAATTTGCTAATCGCCACCGATGGAACTCTCAAGCTGGCTGACTTCGGGATCGCTCGCTTGTTTGGCAATACGGGCATGACGGCCGATGGCGGCTTGATTGGGACGGCGGAATACATGTCGCCCGAACAGGCGGAAGGCCGCCCCGTCACGCCGAGTTGCGATTTATATAGTCTCGGTGGTGTGTTGTATGCGTGGTTGTCGGGCCGACCGCCGTTTCGCACGAAGTCGCTGCCGGAGATGTTGCAGATGCAGCGGTACACCATTCCGGAAAATGTGCGGACGTTCGCGCCGCAAACGCCTGAGGAGTTCGCGAACATTGTCATGCGGCTGCTGGAGAAAGAACCGTCGGCTCGTTTTCCCGACGCGACGGTTTTGATTCGTCAAATGATGGCCATTCCAGAAATGCTCGGTTCCACTGCCGTTGGAAAACGGCCCGCGAGTGGTCCACCTGCGAACCCCAAAGCCGCTCCGGAAATCACGCTCGGCAGTGTCGACTCGACCGAAGCGTTTTCAAGTCCTTCGAATGCGAACACGCCGACCCGCGCCGTCGAGGAGGAAATTCGCCTTGCCCCGGTGGCCGACCGCACGGCTGTTGCGCCCGATTCGAATCGCACGAAACCAGCGTATGCGCCCCCCGACGCATCGGCGGCGGGGTCCGCCAATTCTTCCGACGGTTCGATGCACGGTCGAGCGACCGTCGTTCACTTTACTCAAGTGGACGAACGGTCGCGCAGGGCGACGGTCGCGCCGACGCCGACCGCACCACTTTTTTCTTGGAACACGGTCGCTTTAGTTTCCGCCCTGGCGGTCCTGCTGCTCGGCGGTTGGCTGTACACTCGCCCACCTTCGGCGGACAAACTGTTCACGCGCATTCAAGAAACGGTCGCCGACGGCGACGTCGAGCATCTGCTCGATGCCGATGCGGACATTCAGCATTTCCTGGAATACTATCCGGAAGATTCTCGCAAGGAAAAGATCGTCAGTTACTCAGCGGAAATAAAGGCAACCCGTGCGCGGCGGCGGTTGCAACTTCGCGCGGCACAGGGGGGCGGTGCCGGAGAATTGCTACCGATTGAACGGGACTATTTGGCGGCTGCCGACCTGACCACTCGCGATCCCGAGCGAGCGGTCGCGAAATTCAATGCCCTGGTTGACCTGTATTCGGATTCCAAGTCGATCACGGCGTCCAACGATCCAGAGGGCCGGGTGATCGGCTGTTTGAACGTCGCGCGGCAACAGTCAAAACGACTTTCCTCCGAAATCACCGCAACCAAAAAAGAACAGGGCGAATGGCTCGATCTACGGCTCAAACAGGCCGAAATAATCTCGTCCAAGCAACCCGTCGCCGCCAAAATAATCTATCGCGCAATCATTGAACTTTACGGCGACCATCCCTGGGCCGCCACCCGTGTCGAACAGGCACGAAAATTATTGGGACAATTGGCGGAGTGATTTGCGAAAGAGGTGGGGGGAACGGAGGAAATCCGGCGGTTTTTTGCGATAAATCGGTCTCGTTTTAATGCGGATTGCGGCGAATTGTCTGGTTCCACCCTGGACGACGGGCCGAAAAGTCGGTATATCTTGACCAGCCTCAACTTATCGCTTGTAATTGGTTCAGTTTGGAATACAACAAGTCCGAGTGGCGGTTGTAATTAGTTCAGTGGCACTGATTGCAGCATTTGCTGCGGAAATTGCTACGTTCATTCGGGTGTGTTTTTTTTGATTTTATTGGGTTACATAGGAGGGCCGAACCGGTGGCCTCAGTTTCTGAACGTGTAGTAGACATCGTTGCCGAACAACTTGGTGTAAGCAAGGACCAGATTACGAAAGAAACTTCTTTCGTGAATGACCTTGGCGCGGACTCCCTGGATACGGTCGAATTGGTCATGGAACTCGAAGAAGAGTTCGACGTCAACATCCCCGACGACGCGGCCGAAAAAATTCAGACCGTCGGTCAGGCGATTGACTTCATCGAAAAGGCTCAAGCGTAACGGATTGTGCATGAAACGGCGCGTTGTCGTCACTGGCGTGGGCGCTGTAACTTCGTTAAGCCTGCAGGTTGAAGACCTGTGGCAGCGGGTGCTGCGCGGAGAGAGCGGAATTCACGCGATCCGCCAATTCGACTCGGCGAAGTTCAAAGTTCATTTCGGCGGCGGAATCTACGATTGGGATCCGAAGGAGTATATCACTCCCAAGGAACAAAACCGCATTGATCGCTTCGCGCAATTTGCGATCGTCGCTGCGGCCGATGCCGTTACCGATTCAGGGATCGACTTCACCCAGTCCGACCCCTTCCGTTGCGGCGTCATTATGGGTTCAGGAATCGGCGGGCTGACCGAAATCGAAGAACAAATTCGCCGGCTCGTCGAAAAAGGTCCGGACCGCGTTTCTGCCTTCACTATTCCCAAGTTGATTCTCAACGCCGCCAGTGGCCATATCTCGATTCGATATGGTCTCAAAGGTATCAATACCGCCGTCGCCACCGCCTGCGCCAGCGCAGCGAACGCAATGGGCGACGCTTATCGGGCGATCCAGCACAACTTTGCCGATGTCATGGTCTCGGGCGGGAGCGAAGCCGCCATGACCCCGATGGGAATCGCCGGGTTCTCCAATATGCGTGCCCTGTCGGAACGGAACGACGATCCACCTCGGGCGAGTCGCCCCTTCGATAGCGACCGCGACGGTTTCGTCCTCAGCGAAGGGGCAGGCTCGCTCGTTTTCGAGGAATTGGAACATGCCCAACGGCGGGGTGCGAAAATTTACGCCGAGGTTCTTGGCTATGGAGCTACAGCGGACGCCGGGCACATTACTCAGCCCGACGAACATGGCACCGGTGCGGGACAGGCGATGCGGCTCGCCCTGGCCGATGGCAATCTCAATCCGAACGAGATCGGTTATATCAACGCGCATGGAACGAGTACACCGCTGGGCGATTTGGCCGAAACGGTTGCCATTAAAGCGGTCTTCGGCGATCATGCCCGACACGTCAGCGTAAGCAGTACGAAAAGTCAGTTGGGTCACTTGCTCGGGGCGAGCGGTGGCGTCGAGTTGATTTTTAGCATTTTGGCAATTCGTGATGGTGTTATTCCGCCGACGATCAACCTGGAAAACCCCGACCCGAAGTGCGATCTCGATTACACACCCAACCAAGCTCGCGAACGAAAAGTGAGCATTGCCATGTCGAACAGTTTTGGGTTCGGTGGGCATAACGCTTCGCTCATTGTGGGCAAGGTTCGATAAAGTCAATTCCGAACAGGGTCGCCAATAAACCGGCGGCAATTTCTCATGCAGGTCCGTGGCAAGTACGTCATCCTGCTGATTGGAACCTTGGCCATCGCGGCCGCCTCCTTTACGGTATGGTTCAATGTTCGCCAATCAGCGCGCATGATTGCCACCTGGAGCCGACCGACGGCGGAACTCATCCTAAATTCACCGCAGGCTGAAATCCTGGAACTCGTCAAATTCGGCAATTCGTTAGACCCCCTCAGCGATCCGACTACAGAAGAGAAAGTTGTCCGAGCGGGAGCGAATTCATTTTACGTCGTTTCGCGAAAAGACGTTGTGCGGGCACGCGGTTTTTTGAACCTCCGCCGGGCCTTGATCGAAGATCGAGCGTTTCAATGGGACGAAACACAAAAGGCACAACCGCCAGAAAATGATACACAATTTGGCCTCGAATTTCGCGATGGAGAGAAACACGCCACGCTGGTGATCGACCTCAATTCGGGCCACGTCTGGTTAGTCGGAAGAGACGCGACCGCTCGCCTCCTGGTCGAAGGAGTACACGAATTTACGCTATTCCGCCAAGAACAAATTCCGGCTCCCCATAAATGACCGTTATCGGGGCATTTTGGCGATTCGCCCCCTTGTACAAGCGGCGTCTCGCCGCTTCTTGACCGTAACGAGCCTCCGCATTTACAAGTTTCAGTCTAGGCCCAATTTCGCATCTGGCCTACAATCTCGCCTATTCTGAATGCTTTCCGGAAAAGGAGTTCCGCCGATGCGTGCCATTGCGATCATCAATCAAAAAGGGGGCGTGGGAAAAACAACCACCGCCGTCAATCTCAGTGCAGCTTTGGCCAAGACGGGCCAGCGGGTCTGCTTGATTGACATGGACCCCCAAGCCCATGCCACGCTGCACCTTGGCGTCACACCGAGCAGCGAACATCCTTCGATCTATGATGTGCTGACGGGCCGCGCTAAATTGGCCGACGCCCGACAGATCGTCGGTGAGAATTTGTCGGTCGTCGGGTCGCACATTGACCTGGCTGCGGCCGAGGTCGAACTGGCGGGCGTCGTGGGACGCGAAGTCATCTTGCGGGATGCGCTGGCGGAAGATCAAGGCGAGTTCGATTACTTGTTCATTGATTGCCCGCCATCGCTCGGCGTGTTGACGCTCAATGCCCTGTCGGCGGTCGAGGAAGTATTCTTGCCCTTGCAGCCGCACTTTCTCGCTCTGCATGGGTTGAGCAAACTGCTGCAAACGATTGAGTTAGTCAAGCGACGGCTGAATCCGCAACTGCGTTTGAGCGGTGTGATGTACTGCATGTTTGAATCGGCAACTCGCTTGGCGAGCGAGGTGACGCGCGATGTCGATGAGTTTTTCGCGAAGAGCCGGGAGTCATCCGCACCCTGGTCACAGGTTCAAATGTTCCAAACGCGAATTCGCCGCAATATCCGTTTGGCGGAAGCCCCCAGCTTTGGCCAGTCGATTTTTCAGTATTCCGCTGAGTCCAATGGTGCCGACGACTATCGCCGTTTGGCGGCCGAGATTTTGGGGATCATCGATGACCACTCTGTTACCGATGTCAAAGCGTCGGTGGTCGCGTAATTCGTGCCATTCCTTTGGGCCGAACGTTTCTCTTTCTTGCGAATTCGCCCCCATCGACGGGCTAACGGTCCTGAATTAGGATGGAATGATCTCCCGACCCCCTCGCACCGAACGGTCTTCGGGCGGACGACACCCAAACTCGACCTCCTACCCTGCTACCACTCACGTCACAGCCGGCCCTTTCCTATGTCCAACCGACCGACTCTCGCTGTGGGCATTGATTTGGGGACGACCTATTCGGCGGTCGCGTACCTCGATCAACATGGTCGGCCGACGACCCTCGTCAATTCCGAAGGTGATCTGGTTACCCCGAGCGTCGTACTGTTCGAGCCGAACAATATCGTCGTGGGCAAAGAGGCGTTGAAGGCCATCGCGACCGAAGCTGAGTTCGTCGCTGAATGTGCGAAACGCGACCTGGGCGAACGGGCGTTCAACAAAGCTCTCGATGGCCGTCGATATCCGCCGGAGGTCATTCAAGCCTGGATTCTCCGCAAGCTCAAGCACGATGCGGCCCGACTGATCGGCGACTTTACGGCGTGCGTTGTCACCGTACCCGCCTATTTTGACGAAGTCCGCCGCAAGGCGACGCAGGATGCAGGTTACATGGCGGGACTCGACGTGATCGACATCATCAACGAACCGACCGCTGCGGCCGTTGCGTTTGGTTATCAACAAGGTCTGCTCAATGAGCGGGGTGAAGCGGTCCAGCCGCAAAAAATTCTCGTCTACGATTTGGGAGGCGGGACATTCGACGTCACGATCATGGAAATTGCCGGAACGGAATTTAACGCTCTGTCCACCGATGGGGATGTTCGGCTCGGCGGGAAAGATTTTGATCAGCGAATCGTCGATCTGGTCGCGGAAGAATTCATTCGACAGCACGGCGTCGATCCTCGTGAAGACCCGAATGTCCACGGTCGCATCTGGCGCGAATGCGAAGACGCTAAACGAACTTTGTCTGCCCGGCCGAAGGCGATGATCACCTGCGACTTTCGGGGACATGGTGTGCGGGTCGAGATCACTCGGGCCCGATTCGAAGAATTGACCTACGACTTGCTCGACCGCACGGGTTTCACCACGAAGCAAGCGTTGCAGGCGGCAAAGCTCGAATGGTCCGACATCGACCGCGTGTTGATGGTCGGCGGCTCGACGAGAATGCCGATGGTTCGCGAGATGCTTCGCAAACTTTCAGGCAAGGAGCCCGACGCCGCCGTTTCGCCCGACGAGGCCGTCGCGCAGGGTGCCGCCTTGCACGCTGGAATTGTCCTGGCCAAATCCAACGGTGAAAAACCGAAGTTCAGCATTCGCAATGTGAATTCGCATAGCCTGGGCATTGTCGCGAACGATCCGCAAACACAACGCAAACGAACGGCCGTTCTCATTCCGCGAAATACGCCGTTGCCCGTCGCAGCTAAGCGTGTTTTCAAAACGCAAAAACAGGGCCAGAAATCGATCCTCGTTCAAATCGTCGAGGGTGAAAGTGCCACGCCCGACGATTGCACGCAGTTGGGTAAGTGCGTGGTCCGCGACCTGCCGGAAACATTGCCTGCGCAAACACCGATTGAAGTTCGATTTCGATATGCGGAGAACGGTCGCTTGACCGTCGTGGTCAACGTGGCAAATTCGGACAAGGAACTGCAACACGAGATCACTCGCGAGAACAGCCTGACGCAGGAACAACTCGATGGCTGGCGGGGATACATCAGCGATACGGTTGCGGCAATGGCGGCGGCTCAACAGGGTTCTACGCTGGGGTTGAGTTAAAATCGTCCTCGCCGCTTTGTTGCTTAGCCCAGTCGTCCACGACCGGGGGGCTGCGTGGACGCGGCGGCTAAGCATAGTGTGCGTCGGTGCGGCAACTAAGCATTGTATTCTTGC
>JAYUFG010000267.1:0-5105 GCA_043738845.1 Planctomycetaceae bacterium | reverse complement strand
ATCATCGACGATGTCCAATTTTTCGCGGGCAAAAAAGCGACCCTGACAGAACTCCAGCACACGATCGACACGCTCCTCCGCGCGGGCAAGCAACTGATCTTTGCCGCCGATCAAGCACCCGGCGAACTGGTCGAGTTGGGCAAGGAACTTTCCTCGCGATTGGCGGGCGGTCTCGTGTGTGGTCTCGAACCGGCCGATCATCAAACGCGGCTAGGAATTCTTCGCCACTTGGTCGTCGAGCGGAAAATGAACGTCCCCAATGACGTACTGGAATATATCGCCGGTCATTTGACGTCCCACGCCCGAGAGTTGTCGGGTGCCCTCAATCGTTTGCAAGCGTCCAGTCTCTGCATCCAACAACCGATCACGAAGGCTCTCGCGGAAGAAGCTCTCAATGAACTAATTCGTGGTGGGAGAGGCGTTCAATTGCGAGACATCGAGGCGGCCGTTTGCAAAACGCTTGGCCTGCAACCCGACAGTTTGCAATCCGACCGCAAGGCGAAAAACATCAGCTATCCGCGGATGCTGGCGATGTGGCTGGCGCGGAAACATACCCGCGTTGCCCTTTCCGAGATCGGCCATTTCTTCGGCAATCGCAGTCACAGCACGGTCATCTCGGCGAGCAAGACGGTCGCCGCCTGGATGACTTCTCAATCGCAGGTCGCGCTGGCCGATCACACCTGGCCGATTGAAGACGCGATCCGCCGCGTCGAGCAAAATTTGCGGCTCGGTTGAAATTCGGTAAAATTCTCCGCCGACCGTTGCAAACGCCAAGAAACCCGCCGTGTTTGGGAATTGGACCGAAATAACTTCCTGAGTTTACTTTGTTTTCGACACGGTTGTTGAGTGATCCGTCCACGCTCTGCTGCGCGTCGCGGCTAACTCATTGTTTTCAAACCGGGAAGTCCATTCGTTCCGAATCCTTAGCCGGTTCTTTACGGCTCGCTCCAAAAATCGACCACGATCACCTTTTCTCGCTTGTCCTTTACGACTTGCACGTACGCATCATGGGCTGGATGTTTGATATAGGCGTCGCGGCCTGCTTCATCCTTAAACATGACCATGAAGCAATGGGTTAGCCCATCGTCCTTCATTTCTTTGCTCACGTTGGTTCCGTGTTCGTAACCGATAATCGTATCGACCTGCTTCGCCAGTTTGGAAAAGGCGTCGATCACTTCTTGCACTTGAGCGGGCGTCGTTTCCGTCTTGAATTTGTACAGCACCAAGTGCCGCAGGACTTTCTTCGGCACAACATCGGCGGCACTGGCACGGTCTGTCGCGACCATTAGCAATCCTCCACATAAACCAACGCACAGAATAAGAAACTTTTTCATCGCCAGGTACTCCTAAAAAAGAAACGCAGATTTGTCACATATCATAACTCAATCTACATCGCGTCGCCACTATTTGGCTTGTTCGTCTCGTCTGGTTGTTGAAATTAAACGGCCAATCGGCGACAATCTAGGAATGACCTCAGCAACGAACCAATGGCCGACGAACGCAACCTGCTTGGCTCCGGAGCATCTTGAGCCTTCGCAGATCGCGGAGGAAGTCTATGTTCGCGTGTGCCGCACCGATTTCAGTCAGCCGGGGTTTTGTGTGGTGAATTTAGGCCGAAACCTCGAATCCACTCGCTTTCGACAACGGATGGTCGAGTTGAAATGCGAACTGGCGAAGATTCATGAACGGCGTTTCAGTCAGACGCTGGTTTTTTTGTCAGCAGCAAGATTTGATCAACAAAACTCAACGAAGCCACATTTGGACGGAGGGCCCGATGAATCATTGCTCATGTTGGGCTACGAACCGAGCCAGATTCAGGCTGAATTAGATTTCGCGGATTACACTCGTTGCGCGCGTGATCTTGGCATCGGGCCCAAGGAATTCATGGAACAACACAACCCGATGTTTCGCGCCGGTTTCGATCGGCTCCGTGCTTACAGTTACGCACTTCAATGTTTTGATCCGTCCGTATTTCAGATCGTGTTCGTTAATAATAGTTCGGCCTCCGTTGACGGCATGTCCTGGCTGGGAGTGTTGCATACCGCAACGATCATCAATCCTGACGAATCAAAACGGCGTATCATCAATTCGACAATGATCGCCCCTGCCCCGATGGGGAGTTCCGATGCAATCTCGACGGAGGATCTAAAAAACTTTGCTCAGTCGTCGAGCGTGCGGCGTCGCGGTTATGATAAGACGCACATCGAGGATGAAATTTAGCTCGCCTTGATTCAATGGGTGATCGTCGAGTAAGGATCGGAGCATAAATTATTGTCGTCATTCGCTCCGCGAAAGGACGCTTTTTCGCAGTTTCGAGGGACGATGATGGGACAGTTATTTATGCGCCGGTCCTAAGCATCATGATTTGAGTCTCGCGTGTAAGTGTTTGGAAAAGCGGTGAAACGATGTCACCGCCTACGCGGCTGCACTCGGAATAACTACAGCAAGCAAATCGCAAATCACCCAAGCCCGAACAATTGTGTAATCGTTTAAGACGCATTTACCAGACAGAATACTGCAAATCGGAATCGAGCTAATATGTCAATCGTCATGCCGATTTCCGACACGTCAAACAATGCGTTAAATCGCGATCACTCGTTCACGCTCCCTAACCTCTCCCTCGGACCGCTCACACTCGATTTTCCTGTCGTGCAGGCCGCCTTGTCGGGCTACAGCGATTGGGCGATGCGGGTGATTGCTCGGCGGCTTGGTGCGCCGTATACGCTGTGCGAAGTGATGCTCGATAAATTCCTGATCGAGATGAGTCACACCAAGAAAAATCTCCGCCGAATGCGAGTGACCGACGAAGAGCATCCCGTCGGTGGTCAGTTGATGGGTGCCGACCCGGCCGATTTTGGTCCCGCCGCGCTGCGGTTGGTCGAGTTGGGCTTTGACGTGATCGACATCAATTTCGGCTGCCCGGTGAAAAAAGTCCTCGGTCGCTGTCGAGGTGGCTTTCATCTGAGCCAGCCAGCGGTCGCCCTTGAAATCGTCGCCAACGTGCGGGCGGCGGTGCCTGCCGAGATTCCTGTCACGGTCAAGATGCGACGCGGTCTCGACGACACGACCGAGAGTCGCGACAAGTTCTTCGAGATTTTCGAGGGGGCGTTTGAACGGGGCGTCGCGGCAATCATTGTGCATGGTCGCACGGTCATGCAGCGTTACATCGGGCCAAGCCGCTGGGAGTTTCTCCGCGAGCTTAAACAACAGTATCCGCATCGCACCATTTTAGGAAGCGGCGATTTATTCACGCCGCACGATTGCCTCGCGATGCTCCGCGAGACGGGCGTCGATGGCGTCACGGCTGCGCGAGGTGCAATCGGCAATCCGTGGATATTTCAGCAGTGTCGGGCATTGGCGGCGGGGCAACCGCTGCCTGATCCCCCGCGTTTGTTCGAGCAGCGGGACATCATCGCGGAACATTATCGTTTGGCGGAGCAGATTTACGGTGCGGAAGTGTGCGGCCGTCAGATGCGCAAGTTCGGCATCAAGTATTCGCGAATGCACCCTCGCGCGCAAGAGGTCCGCGATGCGTTCGTCGCCGTGCATCGTCCGATTGAACTTCCGGGCGTGCTGGAGAAGTGGTATGGGGAGGATTTGCCAGGCGTGCATCCGGGGGTGGAAGTGGATGAGGTGGGAGAGTGCGGATAGGAAATGACAAATGACAAATCAAAAACAACGCTTCAGTTTTCTTGACGAGGATACAATGATGAAGAACTTACTCCGATATGCCACCGTGGCGGCCGTTGTGGTGTCGCTCGTTGGTTTCGCGAAATTCTGCTTGGCTGCCGAGGAGGCCCCGCCGAAAAAGATTGTGCTGATTGCGGGCAAGAAAAGTCACGGGCCGAGTACGCACGAATATGAAAAAGGGGCACGGCTGTTCAAAGAGTGCCTCGACAAGTCGCCGAATGTGAAGGGCCTTAAGACGGTCGTCGTCACGAATGGCTGGCCGGAAAATGAAAAGCTACTCGACGATGCGGCGACCATTGTCCTCTTTAGCGACGGGTCGGATCACAACGAGAAAGATCATCCGCTTCTCAATGACGAGCGAATGGAGGTGGTCGCCCGACAGATGAAACGAGGTTGCGGATATGTCGCCCTGCATTACACGACTTTCACGCCTCGCGAAAAGTCTCCGCAGTTTCTCGAATGGCTCGGTGGGTTTTACGATTACGAAAGTGGCCCGCCGCCGAAAAACTGGTGGTCCAAGCATGAGGTTGGCGACTACTCATTAAAACTGCCGACGCCCGATCATGCGATTGCGACCGGGGTGCAATCCTTCAAGCTGCACGAAGAAGTCTACTATCAAATGCGATTTCGCACGCCCGACGAACGGCGTAAAAATCTGCTGAACTTTGGCGACGATGTCGAGTTGGGCACGATTGCCTGGGCCATTGAACGGGCTGACGGCGGTCGCGGGTTTGGCTATACCGGCGGGCACTTTCACAAAAACTGGGGGGAAGAAAACATCCGCCGCCTCGTTCTCAATGCCATCGTCTGGACGGCCAAAGCCGACGTTCCGACCGGCGGCGTGCAATCGAGCCTACCTGCCGATTGGGAAAAGTAAAGGTAAGTTGGCTCCGTTGTGCGGAATGAGATTTGTGATTGTTTAGCAAATTACCACCCGCCACGATTTTTTTCGCAATTCAAATCAACGGCCGACTTGGCACACTCATATAGACCATCGAGAACTTCGTCCCAGTCGCACGGCTGCGCGAAAACGTCGGTCGCCCCCAGTGACAAAAGTCGTTCGCGATCAGACGGTCGAGGAAAATCTGCAAGTGCGATCCAGGGAATTCCCAATGAGTTGATCGCGTTAAGGGCGGTGTTTGAGTCCGTTGGATCGGCGGCCAGTTCTTCACGACCGACGCACCAAAGTAGGGCCTGCGGAGATTTCTGTTCGTGATTCACTATTATCTCGCGGGTTGGAATGCTGCTCATAAACAGACGAACGCCAAAGCCCTTCGAGCGACAAGATTCTTCTATCGCTGCGGCCCAATGACGATCGGGCGACACAATTCCGATGACAATTTCAGAAGTTGGGGGCGCGGGCGGCGAAGATGTTGGCGTTGTTGACCGCAACCCAACTTCTCGACGCAGCCAAT
>JAYUFG010000266.1:0-1924 GCA_043738845.1 Planctomycetaceae bacterium | reverse complement strand
CCGCGTCGACGACATCATTGTCTTCCGCCACCTGTCGAAGGACAACCTGAAGAACGTCATCGAAATGGAGGTGCAGAAGGTCCGCGACCGGCTCAGCGAGCGCGGCTTGGCCCTGGTGCTTACCGACGAGTCGAAAGACCTGATCGTCAACAAGGCTTGCAAGGAAATCGATTTCGGTGCCCGCCCCTTGCGCCGGGCGATCGAGAACATGATCGAGGATCCGCTCTCCGAAGAGCTGCTCAAGGGCGAATTCAGCGGCATGGACACGATCACGGTCGATGTCTCCGAGGTCGCCGGAAAGAAGCAATTGAACTTCCACGGATCGTTGCAGCATGCCACGGAGCAGCCGGTGGCCGTCGGGGCAAGCTGACGCGGTTTTGCAACGCGACAAATGTTGGATTGAATTGATAGCGGGCGAACGGGCTCTTCCGTGCATGATACGGCCGGCCGATTCGCCCGTTTTTATTTCTTGGGTGGGGACGATCCATCAAAGCGACGGTTTCATTTTCGGCCGTCCAAAGTATAATGGGGGAAACGCCAACGATGACCGGGAGATAAACAGCATGGCCACCGATTTGATGACTGAAGAAGCAACGACGGCCGATGAAATCGACACGGACTTCGTGGCGAGCAACGGCGGCGGCGCGATACTTCACGACATTTCCTGGAAAATGTATCGCCGGCTCCGCAAAATGCGGGCGAACTGCAACATTCGCATGACCTATGACCGGGGAGAATTGGAGATTATGTCGCCATCGCCAATGCACGAATGGATTGCCACGCTCGTTGGTCGCCTGATTGATATCTGGACCGTCGAGCAGAACATTCCCATTCGAAGTTGCGGGAAGATGACGATCAAACGTGCCGTCCTCAAACGCGGCTTCGAGCCCGACAACTGCTACTACGTTCAAAACGAGCCGCTGATGTGGAACAAAAACAAGATCGACTTCAAAGTCGATCCGGCGCCCGATTTGGCCATCGAAGTGGAAATCACCCGCAAGATTTTGAATAAGACGTCAATCTACGCGGCGTTCCGCGTTCCCGAATTGTGGGTCTGCCCGGGACAGAACATTCAGGTCCGCGAACTCACGAAAGATGGCGAGTACGTTCCGCGCGATTCGAGCATTTGCTTACCAGGCTTTCCGCTCGACAAAGCACGGGAAGTCGTGCGGCAGGTGGGGTTGGAACACGAGACGACGCTCATTCGTTCCTTCCGCGATTGGGTGCGAGAGAACGTATCGTCCAAGTAGGACGGGCTTCCTAGCCCGTCCACGTTTATGGTTGGACGGGCTCGGAGGCTCATCCTACCGAGAGCCATACAAGCAATTCATGATTACCTTCGAAAACACTTTCGGATTGGCGGACGATGGAGCGGCTGAGTGTGCGTCCATCTTGCGACATGCGGCCGGCTTCACCTGGCAGAGCCTGCCGATCTTGCGCTACAAGGAGGAGGGCACAACCTTCAAAGAAATCACCCGTCAAGTGCTGTTCGAGGGGCGGCCCGAATTGCCGACCGCGCTGCGCTACTTCGAGGTCGCCCCCGGTGGACACTCCACGCTGGAACGGCACGAGCATATCCACGTGGTGATGATTCTTCGCGGCGAGGGAGAGGTGTTTTTGGGTTCGGCGGTCGAACGAGTGGCGACGCACGACGTCGTTTACATTCCGGGTGGAACGTGGCACCAGTTCCGGGCAACTGCCGGCGTGGCCTTCGGCTTCCTCTGTCTCGTGGCGACGGAACGCGACCGGCCGCAATTGCCGACAGCGGAGGATATTGGACTTTTGCGTCAAAATCCGCTCGTTGCGGCGTTCATTCGCACCTGATCGCTTTGGGAGCCTGGTTTTAATGTCGTCGGGAAATAAGCGGAAGTTCGGTTTCGAGACGCGGATGTTGCACGCCGGCCATATTCCCGACCCGCACGTC
>JAYUFG010000265.1:0-5133 GCA_043738845.1 Planctomycetaceae bacterium | reverse complement strand
GAGATCGAGCGGCCGACGCGAACACCCTTCGAGCAGGCCGACCCGCGAACCGCGTTACGGCGTCGAACCAATGTATGGCGAAATCGTACAGGATCAGATGTCGAATTTTCTCAAACGGCGTTCCACCGACCCAGCTATGATTCCAATGGACCGCCACATGGATTCCCAACGGCGTGCCGATAAGGCCCGCCTGGATCGCCTGATGCAGGTAACTGAAATGGGGTGCCCAACGACCGTTTTGATTGACGGCCAGTTTCACGTTTTTCTTCGCCGCCATTTCAACCAATCGCTCGCCGATGTCCAGATCGGCGACGAACGGCTTTTGGCTCAACACATGTTTGCGAGCATTCAGCGCGTCGCGAATAATTGAAACTCTTTCCGCCGGATGGGTCGCCACATCGACGACTTCAATCTCGTCCCGCCGCAATAGTTCGCGATGGTCCTGAAAGACCGTTGCTTTTGGAAAGAATTCCTGACGGCGTTTCTCCGCGCGACTTCGATCCAGATCACACAACGCGACGACCCGATAGCCCGCCTTCTTGTAGGCCGTTAAATGATCGCCCGTAATCATCCCGCAACCGATGAGACCAATCCCCGGCCGATACGATTTTGGATCGCACGGTTCATACGGCAATACGGGCGCAGGAATTTTCTTCTCGGCCGACTGTGCAGCAATTCGATGGTCGGGTTTGGTCGTTTTTTTTCGTGCGGCCATCGGGGGAGCATTCTCAGTAAAGTAGACTTCTCCGGCACTTGGTCAAATGGTGAACTGAGTTTACGTGGTTTTCAGACGATTGAGTAGTGGACGCAGTTTTGAGCCGGGTTTGAGCCGGTCGCGTTCACCTCTCGTCGATTGGCCTTCTGGCTGCCGTTCGTGTGGGAGTCGATTCTAATCCGTCCGTTCCTGGGCTTGTGTGCTGGACTGCGGCCAATCCATAATGGAACGCTGTGTTGCCGGTTCCCTCTTCCGTCGCGAGAGGAAGAATCAATTCGTTTGACAGCCGCTGAATGACCCCCGATTTTCTCAATATCGCCGGAAAACGATTTCTTGTGTTTGGCGTCGCCAATCGCAAGAGTGTCGCGTTTCATATCGGCCGGGTATTGACCGAGGAGGGTGCCATCGTCGTGTACGTCGTCCGGTCGCCCGAGCGTAAGGCCAGTGTGCAAAAGCTGCTCGGCGACGTCCCCATTTATGTCTGCGACGTCGAACATGAGGACCAAATCACCCGGCTGCGACGAGAGATCGGCGAGCGGAACGAAACGTATCACGGACTTGTGCATTCGATTGCCTTCGCCGATTACGGCAGTGTATCTTCTGCCGAGTACGGCACCGGCCCGCAACCGTTTCACGAGACGGGCAAAGCCGCTTTTTTGCGGAGTGTCGATGTCTCTTGCTTTTCGTTGATCGCCCTGTCGAATGCGTTTAAGGACTTGCTCGACCCGGACGCCTCGGTCGTGACGATTTCGATTTCGACGACGCGGATGGCCAGCGAGAACTATGGCTTCATGGCCCCGATCAAGGCGGCCCTCGATTCGTCACTCGCTTTTTTGGCCAAATCGTTCAGCAACTTTTCGCGAATTCGCTTCAACGCCGTCGCGCCGGGACTGTTGAAAACGTCGGCCTCGGCGGGCATCCCCGGTTATGTCGACGCCTATTTGTATGCCGAAAAAGTGACGTTACGAAAACAAGCTGTGCAAACCGACGAGGTCGCGAATGCGGCCGCGTTCTTGCTCAGTCCCCGTTCGAGCGGAATGAATGCCCAGCACTTGGTCCTCGACGCCGGCATGTCGGTGAACTATTTTGATCGAGAGTTAGTGTGCAGGGCGATGCGTGAGGATCAAAAATAGCGATTCAGTACGTTTAAGACTCGCGCTTCACCGGTTTTCGCCGCGATCACCGGTTAGCAGCGACGCGACAGCGGAGCGATAGACGTTCGCAAAAGACTACGGTCGTCGCCGACCGGCTAAGCGACACTATTTTTGCTTAGCCGTCGTGACCACGCGACACTATTTTTGCTTAGCCGTCGCGACCACGCGACATTCCGGTCGTGGACGACCGGGCTAAGCGATTGAACGAAAAAGTAAGCATTCAAGTGTGGAAAATACGAGGATTCGAATGGCGAAATTCTGGCCGCGAAAAATGCGTTGCGTGTTGTTCACGGCAATTTCAAGCATCCTCGTTTTTCTCGCTGGAAACACCGCTTTCGCCCATCCCCTCGTGCAGAATACGCTTGACGTCGTCATTGGTCCCGGCCGGGTTGTGATTGACGCGAAAGTCACGATTGAGGAACTGCTGCTCGTCGCAACGGTCGCGGGCAAAGCTCCTAGCGAGGCCGAACTACAGACCGAAAAAAAGAACCATGCCGAATACTTGCTGCGGCATATTCACGTTCGAGCCGATGGAAAAACGCTCGCGGGCAAAGCGATTTTCGTCCCGGATAAAATTTCCACGCGACTGCCCGACGGCGTGAAAGATCCGACCGATGGCGGGTCGGACATGGCCAATTATCAATTGGAGTTTCCTGTCGCGACACCGCCCAAGGTTGTCGTGGTCGAGCAAGACTTGCTCCGCGAATACGACGGTTGGACCGCCAGTTGCATTTTGCGAATTCGTCAAAGCGACCAAGATGCCTGGGACTTGTCACTCCTCAATCGAGAGAAACCAGCCACGTTTGATTGTGTGTGGTCGCCGGAAACAGCGACGCCCGAAATGCTCCCCGTGGATCCAAAAGAGGTTCACACGAACGTCGCTTTCGGGCGGACGTTTGGGGCCTATTTGTGGCACGGGATCGAGCATATCCTGACCGGTTACGATCACTTATTGTTCGTGAGTGCGCTCGTTTTGGCGACCGCCCGATTTTGGGATTTGCTGAAAGTCGTGACCGCGTTCACGCTGGCCCATTCACTGACGTTGGCATTGTCGGTGTTCAATGTCTTGACGCTCAGTTCCCGGATTGTCGAGCCGATGATCGCGGCGAGTATTGTCTTTGTCGCTGTGCAAAATGTCTTTTGGCCCCGGCAAAGTCGCGGCTGGACGCGGCTGCTCGTCGCGTTCGCGTTCGGGCTGTTTCATGGTCTCGGATTCGCGGGCGGTCTGAAAGACGCAATGAGCGACATGCCACAGATGGCGTTGTGGTTGGCGTTGATCGCATTCAGCCTCGGCGTTGAGATTGGTCATCAGGTCGTCGTTATCCCGCTGTTCACGGCGATTTCGGTCGCCAAGAAAAAGTCGGCGAATTTTGCTGGTTTTCGGCCTGTTTTTGAGAATTTTCTGCGGGCAGCGTCCGGTTTGATCGCGTTGGGGGGAATCTATTTCTTCTGGCAAGCGGTTAGTGCATAATGGTTCTCACGCGACGACAACCGTCCGCGTCCCAAACTCACCGTGGAGAATCGTCACCATGAATCGGTTCCGCCTGCCTCTCGTTCTACTCTTCACTTGCTGTCTTACGACGTTGGCGACCGCCGCCGAGGAAACGCCCACCAAAAAGAAGCCGAACATCATCGTCATCCTCGTCGATGACATGGGCTTCTCCGACATCGGCTGTTATGGAAGCGAGATTCCCACCCCCAACCTGAATCAACTCGCGGCGGGCGGATTGCGGTTCACGCAGTTCTACAATACGGCCCGCTGCTGCCCCACGCGAGCAACTTTACTAACTGGTTTGTACGCTCACGAGGCGGGCGTCGGTCACATGGTCGAGAACCAGAATCAGCCGGGTTACATCGGACATCTGAACGATCAATGCGTCACGATGGGAGAGGTCATGAAAAGTGCAGGTTACTTCACCGCCATGTCGGGCAAGTGGCACGTCGGCCAAAATCACGGCGTCACGCCGAGCAATCGCGGTTTCGAGCGAAGCATCAATTCGGCCGCAGGTGGTTTTTATTACGACGATGGTCTGCGGTCGGAAGTTTTTCTCGATGGCAAAAAGCTCGATTCCAACGATCCAGCTTTGCCCAAGGGTTGGTACTCGACCGACTTGTGGACTGATTACTCGATCAAATTTCTGGACGAATCGCGGACGGCAAAAAAGCCGTTTTTCCTGTATTTAGCCTACAATGCGCCCCATTTTCCGTTGCAGGCTCCGCCCGAGGAAATCGCCAAGTTTCGCGGTCAATACAAAATGGGTTGGGACAAACTCCGCGAGACGCGACATGCCAAAGAGATCGAGTTGGGCGTTGTGGACAAGGCGTGGCCCTTGTCACCGCGACCTGACATGGTGAAGGCGTGGGATAAACTCTCGCCCGATGAGCAGGACCGCTTCGACAATATCATGGCGATTTATGCTGCCTGTGTTGCCCACATGGATACGGCCGTCGGTCGCTTGGTCGCCGCATTAAAAGATCGCGGCGAACTCGACAACACACTGATCATGTTCATGAGCGACAACGGAGCGAACGCCGAGAGTGGACCTGACGGGCGGCTCGAAGGAAAAAATCCCGGTGCCGCTGGCTCGACCGTTTTCCAAGGGCAATCATGGGCGACCCTCTCGAACACGCCGTTCCGCCGCTACAAACACTTCAATCACGAAGGGGGTATCGCGAGTCCTTTGATCGTTCATTGGCCCGCCGGTGGCGTTGCGAAAAATGAACTCCGCACGCAGCCCGGCCACTTGATCGACATCATGGCGACTTGCGTGGACGTGTCGGGTGCGAAGTATCCGACGACGTTCAACGACAAGCCGATCTTGCCGATGGAAGGCACGAGTCTTGTGTCAGCCTTCGCGAACAAGCCGCTGGAGCGGGACGCCCTCTATTGGGAACATGAAGGGAACGCAGCCATTCGCGTCGGCGATTGGAAACTCGTGCGATTTGGTCGCACCGGCGGCTGGGAATTGTACAACCTGAAAACCGACCGCACCGAGCAAACCGACCTGTCCACTTCCGAACCCCAGCGGGCGAAAGAAATGGCCGACAAATGGGACACCTGGGCCAAGCGGACGCACGTGATCCCTTATCCTGAAAACGCCAATAACAACCAAAATAAAGCCAAAAACAAGGATAAAGCCCGCACGCTGTAACTCGCAAACCGTTTGCAATGCGCATGATTTTCCGAGTTAAGTCAAGATAAAAATGGCGAGCCGGAGTGCGTAAGCACCCGGTGCTAGTTGTTCGGCGTACGCAACCGGTTAA
>JAYUFG010000264.1:0-13707 GCA_043738845.1 Planctomycetaceae bacterium | reverse complement strand
TATGGGCGGAAGCGAATGCCGACCGGGGACTGACCTTTCAATTCACCTTGCCGACGAAAAACATTTCAGGCAAAAAACTTTAGCCGCAGAAGGTTCCACATGACCGCCGTCGCCACGCAACAAACCGTTTTGGTCGTCGATGACGATCCGGCCGCGCGAGATTCGGTCGTCGCCCTCATTCAATCTCGCGGACTGACCGCCCAGACGTTCTCGTCGGCGGAAGATTTCCTCAAACGGTTTGATCGAGCGGCTCGCGGTTGCGTCCTCGTGGACGTGCGGATGTCGGGCAAGAACGGTGTCGAATTGCTCGAACAACTTACCACCGAAAAATTCCGACTTCCGGTTATCATCATCACCGGATATGGCAACGTCCCCATCGCCGTGCGAGCCATGCGGGCGGGTGCTTTTTCGTTTCTCGAAAAAGGCGGGACCGAGCAAGAACTCTGGACGACCGTGCAAGAGGCCTTGTCGTGGGAAACCCGCAGTCGCGAAAAGGAAATTCTGCGTCAACAAGTTCGGGAGCGCTTGCAGGACTTAACCGCCGATGAAGGTAAAGTTCTCGAACGGCTCGTATCGGGAATGGCCAATAAGACCATTGCGACCGATTTGGACATTGGTCTGCGGACCGTCGAATTGCGCCGCGCAACGATTCTCAAAAAGATGCAGGCGCGATCACTGGCCGAATTGGTCCGCTTTGTATTGATCGCAGAAGACGATCCGGTCGAGTGATTCATCTTTTCGAGACATCTTTTTTATCGCCCCTACTTTGCAGCACTCTTTCCCATGAGCATCGCCGAGGAACCTGAACTCGTCGCCGCCGTCCGCTTGGCTCTGGTGTCGGGCGTGGGGCCGCTGTTGCGTCAGCGGTTGCTGAATCGCTTTGGTTCGCCGACCGCTGTTTTGAACGCTGCCCCGAGCGACCTTCGCGATGTCGAGGGAATTGGTCCGAAAATCAGCAAGGCAATCAGTGCGGCGGAGATGGAGGTCGATGCCGAAGGCGAAATTGCCTCGTGTCGAGCGAACAATATCCAAATTTTGATCGACACGGAAGAGTCGTATCCTCGGGCGTTGCGTGAAATTCACGACCCGCCCGGAATTCTGTTTGTGCAAGGAGAAATTCGCCCGGCCGATGCGCTCGCCATTGCCATCGTTGGCTCACGTCATGCGACCCATTATGGACTTGCGCAGGCCGAACGCTTGGGAGCGAGCCTCTCGCAAGCGGGACTGACGATTATCAGTGGACTGGCTCGGGGGATTGATGCGGCCGCCCATCGGGGAGCCTTGTCCGTCGGTGGTCGGACGATCGCCGTATTAGGGAGTGGGCTGTTGAACATCTATCCTCCAGAACATGTTGAATTGGCACGTGAGGTTATTGCCCACGGGGCTTTGATTAGTGAGTCTCCTCCACAGGCCGCGCCGATGAGCGGAGCTTTTCCACAGCGAAATCGCATCATCAGCGGAATGTCGCTGGGCATTATCGTCGTCGAGGCGGCCATCCGTTCTGGGGCGTTGATTACCGCCCGTCATGCGATGGAGCAAGGTCGCGATGTCTTCGCTGTTCCCGGTCGCGTGGATAATCGCATGTCGCACGGTTGTCATCGGCTGATTCGCGACGGGGCGAAATTGACGGAAACGGCCGAAGATGTTCTCGAAGAACTGGGGCCGCTGGTCGCTAAGACGACCGTCGAATCGGGGCGCGAAGTTCATCATCCGGCTGAACTTTTGCTCAACGACATGGAGCAAAAAATTCTCGACGCGATCAGCAGCGAGCCGACGACCATTGATCGCGTCATCGGTGTGACCGGACTCCCCACGCCGCAAGTTCTCGCAACCATCAGCGTGCTGGAGATGCGTCATCTTATTCAGCGCGTCAGCGGAATGCGCGTGATCCGGCGGTGAAGGCGTGACAAAGCACTAAACGGTTTCCAATGTGCCACAGAGACAACGTGAGTGAGCATGCTCGCGACTACGATTCGGCCGCCGTCAGTTTAATGCGAACCTGCACTTCATGACCTTCGCGAATCACGGTGAGCGTGACTTCGTCGCCCGGCTGATGCAGATCAATGACTGACATAAAGGCGTTCGCAGTTGTGGACTTTTGGCCATCCACGGCGATGATCGTGTCGGCTGCGCTGCGATCCACGTTTTCAACCTCATACGTAAATGGACCTTGTTTCTTTTTCTGGCGGGTGACCTTAAACCCTCGCAGGCCAGCCGCTTCCGCTGGACCGTTTGGAACCATCGTGGCGACAACAAGTCCCGCCTCCGTTTCGTAAACGCGGGCAATTCCCGCTTCTGCCCGCAGTACCTTTCCCTTTTCGATCAATTGTGGCACGATGCGTGCGATGGTGGCGATCGGGATGGCAAAGCCGACGCCCGTGTTCTGACCCGTTTTGCTGGCGATGGCTGTGTTCATGCCGATTAAGCGGCTGCGGCTGTCGAGAAGTGGCCCGCCCGAGTTGCCGGGGTTGATTGCGGCGTCAATTTGGATGATGTTTTTTAGTGAGTGATTATTGCGGCCGGGCAAAGTTCGATTCAAACTTGACACGATCCCTGTCGTCAGGGTCCGTTCCAAGCCGAACGGATTTCCAATCGCCAAGACCTTTTGTCCCACCTTCAAATGGATTGAGTCTCCAAACGCGACAGGAAAGCACGAATTCGCCGGAGCGTCAATTTTCAAAACGGCCACGTCGCTGCTCGCGTCTTTGCCGACGAGTCGTGCTTCGTAAGATTTGCCGTCGTAGAGCGTGACTTGAATTTCTCGGGCACCTTCGACGACATGAAAATTTGTGAGAACGTGTCCTTGTTTGTCGATGACGGAACCCGACCCGGCCCCTTCAGCCGGAACGTCAAACATAAAAAAGCGATCAGTGCTAACGGACTTCGTGTTGATGTTGACGACACTCCGATTGACGTTTTCGTAAACGGTAACATTGACTTGCTCTTCGGTCGTCAGCGGCGCATCGGCGGGGGGCAGTGGAGCGAGTTGGCCCATCTCGACGGGCGTGAGGCCCGGCCCACCCGATTTTCCGACCGCGACCGGGCCGGGCGGATTACGGGGCGGTTCGGCGGCTTCCAAGCGAGAGGGTTCTGCCGGTTGTCGTAATATGATGGTAAATGCGACACCAACCAGGGCTGAAACCAAACACAAAATTGTGGTTCGCGACATCGTCAAATCCTTACAAGGTGGGGCGTTTTGAGGGGACGGGCGTTCTTGGACCCGAAGGCTCATTTTAACGCTCTTTCTACGAAACGAGAACGCCATTGGTTTGATGATCCCCCTGAAAGAGTGTGGGCGCAGATTTCCAAACTGACGTTTCCTCGATATTTCGTAACAGGTTAATCGTTTCAGGTGGGGGAAAATGTCGAAGTCCAAACAGCCCGAAGGACTGGGATTTTACAGCCAGCGCAACGCCCTGGGTAACAAGACCACCCCACACATCAACGCCCCGAAGGGGCAAAGTATTCCGTATTTCGCCCTTTCAGGGCTTGGTCGGCCATAGTCGTTGGATTTCCCAGGGCGTTGCCCTGGGTTGAATAACTGTCGCCTTTCAGGCGAATAAACGAGAAAATAACGCCTCGGAATCAATCTCAATTCCGTAGACAAACAGCCCATTGGACACCTTATTGGAAAATATCCCCGTTTACATGAAATTCGTTCGATTGTGCGATTTTGGAGGGTGAGCCATCAAAAATTGGGGGCCGGAAAGCGTCTGATTTGGGGCAAGAGGGGGTATGGGATCGTTTCAAAAACTTGGCTGATTACCCCTACAACCCGACTTTTACAGGCTGGGGCAAATCTCGGCGGTAAAATTTCGGGAAATTTGGTAGCGTTCGTCCCGTTCTGTGAATAAAATAGGGTTGTGTCTGTTAGTTGTCAGTTTGGCGTTTCGTCCTGCTCATCTGCCGAGTAATTGATTCTCGTCAGAAAAAATGAGCGCGACGAACGTCCATAATATATTGCCCGTCTTGCGTTGGGCGGAATCTTCGCATCGGAACACGAAGGTTCGTCTGGCGTTCCATCTTCTTGGGAGGCTGTCATGTCTCGTTGTGTTCGGTCTGTATTTTTGTTGTCGCCATTGGCGGCGTTGGCCTGTGGTTGGTTGGTTGCGTCGGCGGCTTCGCCAGCACCCCCCAAGTTTGAGTCGGCCCGGCTCGAAACTTTTGCCAAGCCCGAGGGCGAACTTTATTTCTCCTTAAGCCTGCATCCGAATGTTCCTGCGCCCGCCAATGCGCCGCATGACATTGTCGTGCTATTTGAAACATCGGCGAGCCAGTCGGGAGCCGTGCGCACGAAGGGTCTCGAAACGCTCGCCGCGATGTTGGCGAAGTTGAGCGCAGACGACCGCGTCTGCTTGCTCGCTTCCGACCTGAACGCCGTTCCAATGACCGAGAGTTTTGTCGCTCCCAAGAGTGCCGAAATGGCGCAGGGGCTGAAAAAGTTGCACGCCCGAGTGCCACTCGGTGCGAATGATCTGCCGAATGTGTTTGACGCTGCGACGGAACGTCTGTCGTCGTCGAAGCGTGCCAAGTCAGTCATCTATATTGGCAACGGTCGGAGCAACGCGAATGTGGCTGCGAATGGCGAAGTTCGTCAGTCGGTCGAAAAACTTGTGAAGAATCAAATCTCCGTCACGACCTTTGCGACCGGGGCGGACCGTGATCTGCATCTGTTGGCCGTCGTAGCCAATCACACAGGCGGAATGTTCCTTGTCGATGGTGACAAAGTCACTGCGTTGGACGCGGGCAACTACCTAGCCACGTCGGCTGTCGGCTCCGTTCTCTGGCCGACCAAGGCGACCTTTCCGCAAGACATGGCCGTTTATCCCCGTGTGACGCCCCCACTGCGATTCGACCGCGATTCGATTGTCGTCGGCAAGGGTGCCGTCGGCGAAATGCACGTTGAAATGACGACGACCCTCAATGGTCAAACGCAAGAGTTGCGTTGGGATGTCAAAGCGACCAAGCCCAACAACGCCTTGGCTTATCTGCCGCAAATTGTCGATCCGTCGAAAGCCGACGGCGGTTTCGCATTGCCGACCGTCGGGAGCGAAGGTCTATCCGAAGTTCAACGGATGATGGCGAGCAATATCGACTCATTGAACAAGGTCGGTGGCGATGCTTTGAACGCTGGCAATCTAGCCCAGGCCGATCAAATCCTGCGGGAATCGCTCCGCCGAGATCCGAACAATGCTGAAACGCAAACCTTGATTAAGAACCTGGAAAAAGCCCGTCAACCCGGCCCTAAGGCGGGCGTGATTCGGTTGATGGCTTATCAAAAGCCGCAGCCCGGCGACGCCGTCGGCGGAGAATCGATCCCCGCTCCAGGGAGCGACGGCGCGGTCCTCAATAATTTTCAGGCGAACAATCCCGACAGTGCCGTTTTGCAAACGGTCGAAGAGCGGATGAAAATCATGACCCAAATGATTCAGTCCGAAGTTCGCAACGAGTTAGAGAAATCCCGCACCGCCTTGGCTGGCAATCCACGTCAGGCGAAAGAAGACCTCAAACTCTTGCAAAGCCGGGTGCGAAAAGTTGCCGAGTTGGAAGCGGATGTTCGTTCACAGTTGGAAACCCAAATCGAAACGATGATTCGCGAGTCGGATCGTCGCGTGGTGGAAAAAGATGCCCGCGATCTAGAAGCTCGCATTCGTGATGCTCAGAACAAGGAACGTGAACGGGCGATCTCTTTACTGAATCGGACGCAAGAGCGAGAGAAGCAACTTTTCGATCGTTTTAATTCGCTGATGGTGGAAGGACGCCTGACGGACGACTTGACGAAATTCGTCGAGGCTCAAGATGTCGTGATCGAAGCCCGCAACATTGATTATAATGGGACCGTTCCCTTTCAGGCCGTGACCTTCTCGTATTTTGCTCACGACTATCTGCGTCAACGACAGATTCGTGAAGCCAGCATTCGGGGTTTCATTGACGAAATGGCGGCGGTTGAAAAGTCTCACATTCCATTCCGCGACGATGTGCCGATTGTTTATCCTTCGGCGCAACGCTGGGCCGAATTGACCGAACAACGTAAACAGTGGCGACAAGGAGCCGACGTGAAGGATCGTGGTCCGGCGGAACGGAAAATCCTGGAAGAACTTGATCGGCCGTCGAAAGTTGAATTTTTAGAAACGCCTCTCAAAGAAGCGATGGATTTCATTTCCGATCAACATGGAATCAACGTCCAATTGGACAACAATGCCCTCAAAGAGGCGGGCATCGACATCGCCACCCCGATCACCTTGAATCTAAAGGGGTTGTCGTTGCGGTCGATTTTGCGGCTGTTGCTAAAAGAACAAAAATTGACTTACGTAATTGACAACGAAGTCCTTCTGATTACGACGCTGGATGAAGCAGCAAAAAGAACGACGACGAAAGTTTATCCGGTCGCTGACTTGGTGCTGCCCATCAATAATGGTGCTGGTGCCAATCCGTTTAGCCTCGGCGGTGGATTGGGTGGCCAAGGGGCGTTCGGTGGCGGATTGGGTGGCGGTCAAGCTAACCCAGCCGGTGGGGGCGGTGGGGGCGGCGGCTTCGGCGGCGGTTTGGGTGGCGGTGGAGGGGGTGCAGCCTTCAACTTGCCCGACCTGCAACGAATTCGGAAAGGTCTCGGCGGACTTCCCGCCTTCAATCTTCCCGAACTTCCCCCAGCGAACGACAACGGCTTTCGTGCCTTTGCGGTCGCCGATGAAGGTGCCCCGAACAATACCAAAACCGAGAGCAGTTCCAAAATCGTGCTGAAAGGCAAGCCGGTCGTGCCAGCAGCAGTCGCCACGCCCGAACCAAAATCGGAAACGGTCGCGGCCAACACGGTGAGTATTTCTCCGACCACAGAAGCCGCCGCGCCTGCGGCGAAGGCAGCCAAGCCGCCGGAAGCCAAACCACAAATGATCACGTTCGCTCCCAAGCCGGGCGTCGATCTTCTGGCGGCCTGGAGCGATTACTTTGATGCCCACGCGAAAGTTCGCCCCGCCGACCTTCGCGAAACCGTTCGTCAATTGTTGGCTCAGAAAAAGTTCGATCAAATCACCGCAATGTTGCAAGCCGCCCTGCGCTCGGGCCACGGTCAGCCCTGGATGTACGAAGCCCTCGGCTTGGCGATGCAATTGTCCAGCCCTCAACCGCCGAAGGAAGATATCGAACGGGTGTTGATGTCGGCGGCTGACTTTGCCTCGAGTCCCAATGAAATCATGTTCTTGGCCACTTACATGCAGAAGTTGGGCTTCGACAAGCGGGCACTCAAGCTCTATCGACAAGTCGCTCTGCTCGACCCGACCCTCCCGACCGCGTATGTCAAGGGATTGGAACTGGCGAAAAACCTGAACGACATTGACGGGATCAAATGGGCCTGCACGGGCGTTCTCAGTCGCGATTGGCCTGCTCGCCATAAAGACCTTGAAGCGATGGCGACGTTTGTCGCCGCCGCGACGAAAGAGTCACTGATCAAACAAAATCGCGCAGGCGAAGCCGCCGAATTTCAGGCTGCTCTCGACGCGGCCGGTGTTCGCGACGTCCGATTTGAAATTCATTGGACCGGCGATGCGGACGTAGACGTGTTCGTGGAAGAACCGACCGGCAGTGTTTGCTCCTCGCGCAATCCGATTACACCAGCGGGTGGAATTTTGTTGGGCGACAGCTTTGCCCGTTCGTCCACGACCACGCCGCCCGACGGATATTCGGAAACGTATGTTTGCCCCGAAGGTTTCAACGGCACTTATCGCGTCCTCATTCGGCGAGTGTGGGGCAAGGTCGCGGCGGGAACCGTGACGATTGACATTTACACCCATCATCATGGAGAGAAAGAGAAACACATTCGGCACCAAATTCCGCTCGAAGGATCGGACGACAAGCTCGTGCTGTTCAGTCTGGAAGAAGGTCGCCGTACAGAACCAGTCGCCCAGGCCCAAGTTGCCAACACGATCGCGAATCAAATAGCACAGACGGTATTGACGGATCGCGTCGTGATGGCCCAGCAATTGGCGCAAGCGACCGATCCGAACGCGGCGGCAAATTTGGCTGCCGCGCGACAGAACCAACTCTTGGCGGGCGGGTTTCCGTTCAATCGGGCCGGTGCCGTCGGTTACATGCCGATCATTATCACTCTGCCGACCGGCGTGAACCTCACCGCGACGGGCGTCGTTTCCGCTGATCGTCGATATGTGCGAATTACGGCTGTTCCGCTGGTCTCGGATGTGCCTGAAGTGAGTACGTTCAACTTCGTGACAGGCAACGCCGGGATGGCAATGGTTCCCGGACTGGGCGGCATGTAAGCTCGCGCCGAAGAATTGAAGAATTATTTTCCGGCGTGGATTCGATTGCGAATTCACGCCGGATTTTTTTCGTCGACAGGAGGCACCGAATCGAGTCAGAAAAACATAACTGCGAGACCGACTCCCGACCCTCTGTCGCTGTGTGTCGCTCAATCGTCCTGCGTGAGATCGGCTTCACTAATCATCGTGAAACCTTTTTCGGCGAGCGTTTCGAGGCCCATCTCGATATTGTCCACCATCAGCGCGACGGCGGGGCGTCCCCAGGGTTGCACGAGTAGCGGATACGCCTGAATGATGTTGACCTCGGCTTGTAGCAATGCGGTGCAGATTTTGAGCAAAGGCTGATTATCCTCGGGAAGTTCCACACCGATCAGATCAGTTTCGATCAAGGCGAGGCCCGCCCGTTCGAGAACTTCGCGACCTTGTTCGGGATGACTGAGCAGAAAGCGGACGAAGGAACACTCGGCCGAATCGACGATCGAGAGAGCGACGATCCTTACCTTGCCCCCTTCAAATCGCCGCACGACCTCTAGGAGTTGGCCGACCCTATTTTCCAGAAAGACCGTGAACTGTCGGATCGACGGATAGTTCCGTCCCCGCATCGTGGAAAAACCGGTGCCCGATCCTTCGCCTGTACTCATCGTTAGTCCTCATCGAAATCGGGTTGCGGAAGTGGTTGCCAAAAATAGCGAGTGACGTACTAAGGGGTGGTGCAACAATAACTTTTGTGATTGTCGCCTTTCGCTCCGAGGCTGTGAATTTATTGGAAGGTTCGACCATTCGTAAGATGTAGGGTCCGCTGTGCGGACTGGGAGTTCGCGATTCACCCTGTTAACTCGCGTGAAACACAGGTCTCGCAAACAAATGGTCCGCACAGCGGACCCTACGGATCGGTCGCAATTCAATAAATTCACAGCCTCGGAGCGAAAGACGACATTATTTAATGCGTTGGTCCTAAGGGGGCTTTTTCTAGGCTCGTGTATCGTCCCTCAAGTATAGTATTCCCCGTCGTCCAGCGTCAACGTGCAGATGAAACCGAGACATCCCTGACGAAGGGGCATCGGGTGCGTTAAAATGCCGCTGGATATTGAGGGCTGCGTCAAATTGCAATCCTGAACCACGCCGAACGTTCTCGAAGTCATTCATGTTTACACTTAGCCAATGTGCGACGCTGGCCTGTTTGTGGGAAGTCACCGCCCCCAAGCCGGGAAACATCCATCGCGGTGCCGATTTTGAAAATCTGACGTTTCAGGACTTCGTCACGAGCGCGGTGGTCATCGGTCCGATTATAGAAGCGGCCGAATCGGGCAACAGCGTTGGCCAGACGATTCTCGACGCCGTCCAGGCAACCCGGGCCGCCGTGCAAACCAACACCAACCTCGGCACGATTCTCCTGCTCGCTCCCTTGGCCAAAGTGCCGCTTGAACAACGGCTCGAAGTGGGTGTGGCCCAGGTTCTTCGTGAGCTATCACCCGCTGATGCACGATTGATTTATGAAGCCATTCGCACCGCGCAGGCAGGCGGATTAGGACACGCCGAGAAACATGACTTACAAGGTAAGCCACCGGAAAACATTCTTGACGCGATGGGTTTGGCCGCTCCGCACGATCTGGTCGCACAACAGTATGTCAGCAATTTCGATACGGTGCTGAATGTGGTCGCTCCGGAATTGCGTGTTGGCATCTCGCACGGTTGGCCAATGAGTGACGCGATCATTTACACCCAGATGAAACTTCTCGATCGTTTTCCTGATAGTCTGATTGCTCGCAAGTGCGGTCCCGACATCGCCCAACAAGCGTCCGACTGGGCTGGCTCCGTCTTAGCGGCGGGCGTTCCCGGCGATGAGGATTACGAGAACGGCCTGGCGAGTCTCGACTTTTGGCTCCGTTCGGACGGTCATCGCCGCAACCCGGGCACGACCGCCGATCTTATCGCTGCCGGTTTGTTCGTGCTATTAAGAAATGGTGAACTCGGAGGACGTACCGTGTAGAATGACAAGCACGCATCGACAATGCCGTTCGACGCCAAGGCGTCGGCTTGGTCGAATTGTTTTCATTCATCGTTCATCACTCATAACTCATCGTTTCCCCCATGTCCCTTTTTCACATCCGCGTCACCAAAGACTTTCTTGTTTTTTCAGCGGGACATTTCATCACCTATGCGGGCGACATTTGCGAGCGGCTGCATGGTCACAATTATCACGTTGCCGCCGAGGTCTATGGCCCGCTGGATGAGAATCATTATGTTGTGGATTTCGTCGCCCTCCGCGACATTCTGAAAGAACTCGTCGCGGAATGGGATCATCACATGCTGTTGCCGACGGAGCATTCTTTGATCCATGTGCAGGTGAACGAGCGCGAGGTCGAAGCGACATTTCGCGACCGGCGTTGGGTTTTTCCTCGGGAGGATTGCGTCCTCCTGCCCATTGCCAACACGACGACAGAACTTTTAGCGGAACTACTCGGTCGCAAACTGCTGGATCGACTGACGCAAGTTTGCGGAAAACGGCCAGCCAAGGTGCGGGTCGAGATTGACGAATGTACGGGTCAATCCGCCATTTGCGAACTATCGGACGAGTGAGTGGGAAAAAATCGAGTGTGAAGGCCGGTGAAATCTGCGTTACGACCCCGTTCCCAGACGATAAGAAGATGACGTCCCTTCACCCCACTCGATTTTGATCCTGCGCGCCCATGTCCGTCTCGACCCTTCGCAAAGCTGCCGTGCTGCTCACCAGCCTTCCGCAAGAGGACGCGGCCCAGTTGCTGTCCAAGCTGACGCCCAAGCAGGTTGAGCAGGTCTCGATTGAAATCGCCCGGCTCGGGTCGATCCTGGGCGACGAACAAGAATCAATTATCAACGAATTCGCCGATGTCGCGCCGGGAAAATTGTCGAGCAGTGCTGGCGGTTTGGAAGTCGCCAAGTCGCTCGTGGAAAAAGCTCTGGGCAAAAACGCCAGCGGCACACTCGACAACGTGCGCCAGTCGATCGAGTCGCTCCCATTCGGTTTTTTACACAAAGTCGATAGCCAAAACCTGTTGACATTTATCATTGACGAACATCCGCAAACGATCGCTCTGATCTTGTGCCATTTGCCACCTGCCCACGCGGCGGCAGTGCTGGCTGGTCTGCCGAGTGATCGGCAATTGTCGGTGATTCGCCGGGTTGCGACGATGGGCCAAACAAATCCGGAGATAATTAAGGAAGTCGAAACGGGACTCGAAACGCGCATGGCCAGCATTATGAGCCAACAGTTTGAAAACGCGGGGGGGGTGCCGAGTGTGGCGGAGATTCTCAACGTCACGGATCGGGCGACTGAGCGGAACTTGTTAGAAAACTTGGCTCACGAAGATCCCGACCTCGTCGAGGAAATTCGCCGCTTGATGTTCGTCTTCGAGGACATCAACAAATTCGGAGCGAAGGAAATTCAGACGGTTCTCAAGAACATCGAGAGTTCGCAATGGGCCTTGGCCCTCAAGGGTGCCAGCGAAGAACTCAAGCAAAAAATCTTGGGCAATATGTCGCAGCGGGCCGCCGAAATGCTCAAAGAGGAATCCGAATTCTTGGGTTCGGTCAAACTTTCTGCCGTCGAAGCGGTGCAGCAACAGATCGTCGATGTGGTCCGTCGCCTCGAAGACTCCGGCGAAATTCAAATCAACGCGGGCAAGGAAGACGAACAGTTCATCCAATAAGTCGGCGCAGGTTTCCTTGTTGCGGCCCGCCCCGCATAAACCTCTCACTGCATGGCAATCGTCGCGTACAAATTCAGGTTCTCGCGACCGCCGAAAATTGCAAACAGGCGACAAATCTGGTTGAGGCTGACGATGAGCGGATCGTCGGGCCGGCTCTCTCCAAGAACAAAATAGAACGGCGCGACCAGCATTAAGTCGGTCGGTGATGATTGACCGTTGTCGGGTGCGACTTCGTTTTCCACACCTGCTTTGGGCACAAAACGAATCGCACTAGGCGACCCATGCGTCCCGGTGCAATCCAACACAGCGTCGGAAGTCGCCGTTCGCACTTCGCCCGTGGAATTGCGGATCGTCAGTCGAAACTTAATGGCCCGACGTGGCGCATCTTCCTCGTCGACTTCGGCGTCGTCCTCACTATCAGTATCATCGTCGTCATCGTCGATATTGTCTTCATCATTTTCAAGCTCGTCGATCATCGCCGTTGCATCTTCCGAAACGGGGACACATTCAATTTGCACGATTTCGCTCTCCGTTTGAATCCAATCGACCAACAAGTCCGTTTCCGACAGCGGCAATAGATAGAATTGCAGATACTCTGCGGCCGTCAATTTTGCGTCGGCCCGAGGAGGTTGCCAGCCTGGCTCTTGGGCCAGCAACGCGGCTAGCCCGAGCGACGAACACGATTCTTGAAACGTCGCGGGCCAAGGTAGCTCTCCGCAATTCCGCACATGTTCGGCGACTTTCCCTCGTTCATACAAATTAACCGTGTAGCCCAAAAACCGGGCATACAAGGCGGCTTCCAACCCAACCGGTCCGCTTCCCACAATTGCTATTGTCGCGGGTGTATCAAGTGAAGCCGTATTAAGGGACGGCATATTAAGGGACATAGTACCGATCCGTAAACATTCAGGTGATTAAATCGTAGTTTGTCTTCAGCAGTGCATCGGCGATTGTCGCCGAGATCCCCTTCCCGGATGGAATTAAATCAGTCCCACAACCCGAAGAATCCGCCGCCTAGAAAAAATCCTATCCACAACAATTGACAACATCTCATGCGGCGGGCGTCAATTGACTGAGAGAAATTCCCTCGTCCGTGAGTAGGATGGGGATATCGCCTTGGACGGGATATAAAACCTCGCCGTCGTCACGAATCAACCCTCCTTCGAGTGGCTTATCTAGAACTTGTCCCATGCGGTTCTTCACGCCTCCTTGAACAATGGCGGAATTCACACGAGTCAAAAGCTCGGTTTCGGCCGTCGCCAAGGTACGGCGAGTCTCGGGACAGCGGAGGAGGTCAATAAACTGTTGTTTCAACATGGGCAGTATCGCGACGGTGAAGTGCGGCGAAATGGGTCGGGAGGGCACACGGGTAATCGTCGTAAAGCAGCGGCGAGGCAAATACGCCACCGATGACCAATAGTCCGTCAAACAGCCTGTTCCATGAACCACCCTTTTACAAGGGGGTTGGGCAATAAACACGGGCACCCCCCCATCGCCGACAACCGAAGAAAGGTTTGCAAACCCGATCCAGGTCGGTAAACTAGAGTATACGGAACTTTATCTCCAGCGGTTGGGGGGTGGCGGCCAGTTCGCACCCTGAACGACTGCTATGCGCTCGGGAGAGGTTGAAGATCGATGGCGTTACAGATTTCCGAATTCTGGAAGTTGACCACGGATAGCCGCCTCTTTTCACCCGAAGAGGTTGCTCGGTGGACTGCCGCCTTTGGTCAAATCAAAGGGGCGGCAAA
>JAYUFG010000263.1:0-5156 GCA_043738845.1 Planctomycetaceae bacterium | reverse complement strand
CTCCGTGCGTTTTTGGCTGAGCGACCAAGCGACATGCCTGGTCCGCTACACCGTATTAAACACCGGAGCACCGGCTCTTTCACAACATCAGGTTGGTTTCCAACCTGAGGCGCAGCCCAGAGGCATTCATTCTTGTTGGGTTCGCCCGTTGATTGTCGGTCTTAGCGCAGCTCATTTTGTCATTGCCATTTTGGGAAGACCGTGCGCGGTTCGTCGCATGTTGTTCGGGTGTAGTATTTCGCGGGCAATCATCCGACGGTTTCGTTCACCGTTCATGCGACCGATGCCGATGCGGGCGATACGCTGACGTTCGAGTGGCCGGGGATGCCGGACGGGGCGACAGTGCTGCCGCAAGAGGATGGCCGCAGCGCGATTGTGACCTTTACACTCGATGATACTTTCTTAACCGATGGCGTACAAGATGTGCATGTTTTTGTGAGTGACGACGGCGCGACACCGCTGATGGACGAGTATCGTTATCATGTTAAGTTGATCGACACGACCGAGCAGCACACGCCGCAGGTGGACTTTGCCCTGCGGACTTCGAGCAGCACGCCGCCGGAGTTTTTGAATCGCAGTGGGAATGTCGACTTCTTCCACTTCGATGATCGGGTTCCGACGAATCCGCCCGTCACGTTTACAGTTACTTCCAATTTACCGCCGGAATCATTAACCACGTTTGAACTGGTCGGCGACGCGCACGGGGCGACGATTTCGCACGCCGCCGGGACGGATACTGCCACGATCACTTGGACTAACGCTGCCCATGTCGGTTCGACGGCGACGACGTTCCGCGTAAAGGTTACGAACCTAGCTGGTGCGAGTCACCCAAGTAGCGAAGCCGAGTTTATCATTGCGACGACTCACTGGCGTTCGGCTGAACCGGAAACCTTTCACAATGCGATGACGCCAAGCAATGGTAACGGCGGCATGGGAGATACGATCGTTGCGGTCGATCAAGATTTCACGGTGCTAACGAGTGAGATGCACAGTGGCGGATATTCACGCATTGGCAACGTGCTGCATGGTGCGACGTTTGATGTCGCCTATGGCCGCTGGGTGGGCGGGTCGCAATATGTGAGTATGCCGGGGATTGAATATCGATACGCGGCCAATGCTCCGGCGTGGTTTTTGGTCGATCAAGATGGGATGGTTTCGTTTAGTCCGCATCCCGGCCACGATTTCCCTGGTGAAACCTTTCACTGCGAATATCGCTTGGCCTGGTTCGCCGCGAGTGGTGCGTGGTCCGGCATCAAAAGTGAATGGGCCGATATTGCGATCCATGTTAAGTATCGGAATGAGGCCACAACCGACAGCGGGGCGTACCTCGTTGAAGATCGAACCTTTAGTCATCTTGCGACTGACGGAACGCAAACCCAAATTACCGTTGGCACACTCGCGGGCAACATCTTCGACGAATACTATCGTCCGACATTGCCCGGCAATTACACGCTGCACGTGATTGACAAGAACGGTGCGGCGGTCACTGTCTCCCACACGTCGGATACGGATATTGCGCTTGCACACGGAATGCTGACGGTCTCCGCCAGCGGGGCGATGACGTACACGCCCGACGGACTGGGCACCCATTCCCCAACCAATTCCGACAAACTGGCCCCGGAGGAGTTTCAATTCTACGTGACGACCCTCGGCCGGGATGAACACGACAATGTCTTCACACAATCGAGCAACCAGGGAAACGTTAAGCTGGAGTTCGAGCAGGTGAATCGCGTTTGGGTGGATTCCCAAGCGACGGTCGTAATTGCTGCCGAGGGCAAAACAGCGAAGATGAAGTTTGTCGTTCACGCCGAAAGATTCCAAGGATCAAGTGCGGCCATTCGGGTTGGGTACGAGGTGTTCCGCGAAACGCTCGACGCCGAGGCGATTTCCTTCGATGCTCAGGACAATCAGAACCAGTCCGTTATCATTGCGTCCGACGCATCGTCCGCGACCATTTCAATTGACGTACCGACGGATATCGAGTTGGGGACAGACATATTTCGCCTGTTACTCCGCGCGAATGGACAAACTCGTTTTACGACCGTGGACCTAAGTCGTTCGACTTCTACGTGTGAAGTGAGTCATTCGGTGGTTGACTTGGAGGTTTCCGACGTCGTGTTCACTTCGACGACCGTGCAAGACGAGGGTGGTGGAGACAACAATACGAATGCAACAGCCAATCAGAATGGTTCCTCCAACAATGGACGAACATCAGCACCTTCGCTGTTCATTTCCGGAGACTTCACGACGACCGCGCCGACTATTTCGACCAATGTAACGACGAGTGGGACGGACGTTGTGAGTTCGCCCGGTTCATTACCGACGACCAGTCTGGGTCACGTCAATGTGGTGAAATTCAAGCCTTCGGAACGATCAATAACCGTTTCGTCCTCGGCGGGAACCGCTGCTGGTTTGCGGGAAGCATTTTGGAACAATTACAACCCGCAATGCTACGACACTTTGGAATGGATTGATCGGTTCAAATTCCCGTCGCGGACGTTTGAACAATTCATTGGGATGCTCGAAAAGGTGTATTTGCCTGCAAGGGGAAGCGCAGAGCGAGCAACACTTATCGCGGCGTCGGGCGTTTCGGAAGTCGAGTTCCTTCGTCGAGCCTATCTCAAGGACGAGTATTTGAATAAAGGGATACAAGCGACGGCGACCTTTGGTGACTTCTTGGGGGCCATTGACCACGGTGGTGCAACGAGCAAGCAAGAGTTGACGCTGGGAACGCAAATTGGAAGTGAAGTTCGCGAGATTGTTGAGTTGGCGAAAACGTCGCCGCTCGTGGCACGGGGTCTGGCACAGAAACTACTATCGGGCGATGTTAATGCCAGGTCCACCGGTGTCGGGCCAGAGCCAACGCCCAATCTCGGCATCCCGATGTACAGTTATGAAATCTCGCGGGGGTCCAAACGCTTAACCGTCGCCGAGCGGGCTGCGCTGCTTAAGTTAGTTCCGCCGCGACAAGAGATTCCAGTCTGGCCCTATTCTTACAAGCCGATACCGTTGGTTCGGCTGGAGGCGGCCGAATTTGCGTTGCATGAACAGAAAATGAGGGAGATCGACTGGAAGGGTGACGAAGAGGTTAAAGCCGCCTGGCAAAATAGTCGTAATGGTGAGCCAGAGGATATTCAGGACAAGTGGAAAATTCTTCAGTTGGCGGAAATCCAACGATTCAAAGATGAAATTGCAGCGTTGAGGAAAGGGGTAATCGGTGGAATGCAAGGCGGAAGTTACGGGGACAAGGCGGTCAAAATGACCGGCGGAGATGTTCCCGAAGGTTGGAATGATCCATTCCCCGACTTTGGGCTAAGGTTGATGGCAGGCCCAGGAAAAATGGCGATGGTGTTCCAAGATGAACTTCTTCGGGCAACGACCGGTGCCGGTTACGATTTACATGTTCTGGACTTGATACGCGGGGCCGTCGCGTTGGGTGGTCGCGATCCCAATGCTCGTTCCGACGAATGGTATCTGCAACAGCCGGGTCGTTGGCCGTTCGATCTCATGATGTCGGCGACGAACCCACTGAGCTATACGCCGATGGCGTTTGAGGCGTTCGCCGCTGAGAGCGTTAGTCTCGAAATCTTGGAAAGTCGGCTAGGGCGAATCGGCGGTGTGCCATCACGAAACTTCATTCTTTTGGAAGGTTCACCACTCTCGTTCCCGTACAAAGGCCAATTGTTTCCGTCGCCAGAGGCAATGATCGCCGAATTCCGCGCGACGCAAGCCCTGAATCGCGGACTGCTCCTGCCACCCGTGACGACCGACCCACTGCTCCTGACAACAACGCCGCCCGCAACTGCCCTTCCGGCAAATACACTGCGGCTTGTACAATTGCAGTTTGGTTTCATGGACGAGGTGGGTACCGGTACACTTTCGACACCCTTTCGAATTACACCACAGAATGCTGGAGTTAAGTCGATTGCGGAGCATCCACTCTTACATCGCATTTGGGAGGATTCGATCCGAGACCTTTATTATGGGACTGGAAAAAATGGAAAGGCACTGCGGGACTATCTTGACGTAGTCGGTGCCGGCGGAACGCCGACGGCCAATGAAGCTCGGGCCGCCTTCAATTCAGTCAGAAGGAAATTTATCGACTCGGTCGAAACGGCAGTAAATGCGGGCGATACAATTCCCGGATATGTTTTTGATACGGTACATCATTGGAATTGGCCTCTTGGCGATCATTCGTTCCACGCATTGGACCCTCGTCAATTATTTCCAATGAGTGAAAACTCACATTCCATGATTCATGTTCGTACAACCATTGGCCCTGTTAACAATCCTCTTGACATTTATTTCCAACCAATTAACCCGTTACATAGAATTGACTTCGACTTCTCATATCCACTTGCCCCACGAACGCCTTAGCCAATGGAGAATTATTGATGTTTAACACAAAAGAAAAGGCCCTTGCGAAGATTTCTAGCCTTGGCCTTCCTCCGATTTTTGACCGCATCTGGAGTGCGAATGGGCCGAAACGGTTTTGTAAGCAATGGGATCGACCGGTCCGATGTTTTGAAGTGTGGTGTGAAATCGCACAAAAGTGCCCACAATTAGAGTCATGCGTTCCACTTCTCGAGTCCAATCGAGACCAAATAGTGGCGTGGGATGCCAACACGAATAGATTCATTGAATACCACTTCCAAGATTCAGCATGCGTCGTGATTGGACGGACGTATCAACAATTGTTATCGTCGCTCTTCGTCGATCTCGGATATGCCGGTCTGGTCGACTTAGTTGAGGAAATCGCTGATGAGTTCGAATACCATCATCTGGAGTCATTTCGTAAATTCATGGAGTCGGACGACAATTTAGGTGCCGAGGATGCGAAGCGCGCGTTTGTGAATTCGGTTTCTGGAGAATTCTAAAGGAAGGGACGTCGTTTTCACGAAGAGTGCGTTGGTTTCAGCCGTGGTGCGGCGGCAGCCCGTGACCTTGCCAATCGAATCATCGACTCCGAAATGCTTTACAAATACGCAGGATCGCGGATTCGTTTTCTTGGCGTTTGGGATACGGTTCCGTCCGTCGGCCTATTTCACGACGGGGAGAATAAAGGGGACGGGAGTGAATGGCATCACGTTAAGCCGAACTCCTTTCGGGGTCGCGGTTAAGCGATGCTAGCAGGGCGCGTGTTTGGCGGGCTGCTG
>JAYUFG010000262.1:0-13747 GCA_043738845.1 Planctomycetaceae bacterium | reverse complement strand
AACGTCTGGAATCTGGCGTCAACCGCGATGAGATTTGTTCATACTCAAAATACGCAAACAATTCATACTATTCTATTTGCGTATTCTACTGAGTCGTGTTATTCTATTTATTCGCTTCAGCCTGTTATTTTGGCAGAGTCAGATTTCAGTCTTATTTCAGATGGTGCTGACCAAGAATCGAACGAAGTGACTAGCCTGCATTGCACCCGCCTCGTAACGGAATCCCGCACATGTCACACACCGCTGAGTCCGGAATCACGCTCCGCGATATATTTCGGGTGTTGTTTCGCCACAAGGGGAAAGGACTGCTGTTCTTTCTCTTCATAATGGGGGCGGTAGCGGCCTACACGTTCTTATTGCCGAAGACGTATCGCTCGGAAGGGCGCATGTTGGTCCGACTGGGGCGGGAAAACACGACCCTGGATCCGACGGCGACCGTGGGACAAGGTCCGATCACGGCCGTTCCTCAAACACGGGAAACGGAAATGCTCTCGGTTTTGGAAACGCTCCAAGGCCGCACGTTGTATGAAACGGTCGTGGATCGGATTGGTCCCGTCGCGATCAACGACGGTGTTTTGCAAACCATGCCTGTTTCGACCACCACGTCAAGTGATGCCACGTCCGAAGCAAGCGGCAGCTTCAAGTTCAACATTTCCGGCTGGTTGCAAGACGCGGGCGTCTTCGATAAAGTCTCGGACCGCGAACGGGCGATTCAAAAAATTTCCAAGTCGATTGAACTCAACGCGCCGCGAAAATCAAGCGTGATCGCCGTGGCGTTTGAATCGCGCTCGCCCGAAGCGGCCCAAGCGGTCGTGGCCTCCATGATGGAAGCCTATCAAGAACAACACATTCGGGCGAATAGATCGGTTGGCTCACGTCAATTTTTGTTCGAGCAAACGGAGCAAGTTCACGACCAACTTAAGACCACGGCCAACAAGTTGCGAGACTTGAAAACGTCGTCGGGCTTGTCGTCGTTGAGCGATCAGCGGCAAATTTTGGTCGAACGGATTGGCAAGCTCGAAGACGAATCCTTAACGACGGCGTCGGCCTTGGCAGCGGCTGAGGCTCAACTCAAGGAAATGCGGAAATCGCTAGTGGAAATCCCGGCCGAACTGACGACGGCTAAAACGACCGGCTTTCCCAACGTCGCGGCCGACACGATGCGTGGCCAGTTCTTCACCCTGCAAATCAAAGAGCAGGAATTACTCGCGAAATATCGGGACACGCACCCGGAAGTCGTCGCCATTCGTGGGCAAATTCAGGATGCCAAAAAGATTCTCGACGAGCAAGAACCGGATCGCGTTCAGGAGACCAAAGGGCCGAATCATTTGTTTGAAACGGCGAAGGCAGCTTTGATGGCACAAGAGCCGATTGCGGCTTCTTTGCGGGCCAAAGCCGACACGGTGAAAACGCAAATCGCCGATTCCAAACGCTCCTTGAAGTCACTCAACGACAATGAAGTTTTACTGGCTGATTTGCAACGCGAGTTGGATCAGTCGGAATCGAAGTATCGACGATATTCCGAGAGCTTGGCCCAAGCGAAGCTCGATGAAAGCTTAGAAACGCAACGGATGTCCAACATCACGGTCACGGACCCCGCGTCGCTGAATCCGATTGCGATCAAGCCGAATAAGCCGGTTTACTTGGCATTGGGCGGCATGGTCGGGATTTTCGGAGCCTTGGCGTTGGCCTTGTTGTGCGAATACTTCGATCATTCGCTGAATTCTCCGGAGGAGATCGAGAAGCAACTTGATCTGCCAACGTTGGTTACAATCCCCCGTATGCGTCAGCGTAAAGTGGCGTTGATTCGCCGCAGGAGCCGCACATGATTACGCCGCTAAAAACTTCGGCAACCGCTGCCACCCGCGGGGCTCTGCCCGCTGACCCGTACTATCAAGCGTTGTGGGCGAAACTGCAAACGCCCGACAACGGTCACACGTTTGGAAAACTGTTTGGCTTGACGAGCAGCCGCCGTCGCGAAGGTGTCACGACCGTGACATTGAACTTGGCGGTGACGGCGGCCGAGCAAGGGAACAAGGTGTTGCTGATTGATGCCAATCCAATCAATCCGGCGGTCCATCGGGCGTTTGGTGTGCCGGGGAATCCGGGTCTGCATGAAATGTTTCGCACGGGCGGAGAATTGAGCGAATACGTAAAGCCGTGTGAAACGACGAATCTTTCGCTGCTCACGGCGGGAGAATTTCCCGCGAATTTGGCCCGCACGAGCGATGCCGCCTGGGCTCACATGCTGCATCAAACGAAACAAGATTTTGATTGGGTATTCGTTGATTTGCCTGCCTTGGAGCAAGGGGGAGTGACCCTGCGCGTGGCTGGTTTGTTTGACGGAATCGCCCTGGTGATTGAAGCGGAACGAATCCGCCGCGAGGTGGCGGAGCGAGCCAAGGATTCTCTCATCCAGGCTCGTGCCAAACTGTTGGGTGCGATTCTGAACAAACGCCGGCACTACGTTCCTGGTTGGCTCTATCGCATTACTTAAGAAAGTTGTTTCGCGACACGTCATGTTACAAGTTTTGAAACGAACCGTTCGCCGGTGGTTAGGCCCCGGCGACGCAGCTGAGTTGTCTCAATTGCACAGCGTCGAAAAATTTCGGGCGTTGTTGGACAGGGAACGTGCGCGAGTTGATCGCCGCGGCGGCGAGTTTTGCGTCGTGACCTTTCGGGTCGCGGCCGACCGCGACGCCGCTGCAGGACGTCAACGTGTGGCCAATATCTTGGCTAAACGGCTGCGTGTGACCGACGATTTTGGCTGGCTGGAAAATGGACAAATTGCCGCTTTGTTGACGGATACGCCGCCGAAGGGTGCCAATATTGTGGCCACCGACGTGTGTTCACGAGTGGGTGAAGGGCATACTCCGCCCAAGTTCATGATTCAGCACTATCAAGACGAACAAGTGTCACCGCCTGCCGCGCCAATGAACGGACACGCATCGAATGAGCGCAACGGAAACGGCCAGCATCCGCCGCATTCCAACGGCACGCATCACGGAGACCGACAGGGTGAAACCAAGGTGTCCGACAATGGACATCGTTCGGAAAGTAACGGCTCGTCGAATGGCATTGCGTTGATTCAACGAATTGATTTGGCCCTGGTCGCTATTCCGGCTACTGAATCGCTCGCACAACTATTTGTCCGGCCGATGCCAATTTGGAAACGGGCCATCGACATTGTTGGTTCGAGCGTCGGTTTGATTTTGCTTACGCCGCTGTTTGTGTTTGTCGCCCTGGTGATTAGAAGATCGTCCTCCGGACCGGTTTTTTACACGAATCCCCGCAGTGGTCGCGGCGGCAAGCCGTTTGAGATGTACAAGTTTCGCTCGATGGTGGCGAACGCCGATGAACTTAAACAAGGGCTGATGGACCAAAATGAGCAAGATGGTCCCGCTTTCAAAATTCAGAATGACCCGCGAGTGACACCGTTTGGCCGTTTCATTCGTAAGACGAGCATCGACGAGTTGCCCCAATTGTGGAATGTGTTGAAGGGCGAAATGTCGCTCGTGGGACCACGGCCGCTGCCCGTTGCGGAAACGGAACGCTCGCTGGCGTGGCATCGGCGACGGCTGGATGTGACACCGGGTTTAACCTGCATTTGGCAAGTTCGGGGCCGCTCGCGCGTTGAATTTGATGAATGGGTCCGCATGGACATTGAATATATCGAGGCACGGACGCTGTGGAGTGATCTGAAACTCCTGTTTTTAACCGTGCCCGCCGTCCTGCTTCGCAGGGGCGCGCAATAAGCGTCGATGAACTCTCCGATCAATACGAAACTTGCTGGGTCGAACGATGTCGCGCGCGTGGGGCGGTTGCGAGCGTTCGCGTTGCGCGCCGGGAGTCTGTTGCAAAAGGACGTCACGCTGGCATTGTTCGATCAGGCGATTGTCAGTGGGACCAGTTTTCTCACGACGATACTGGTCTTTCGCGCGGCAACTCAGGGGAACAGCGAACTTGGCCGTTATCAGTTGGGGACTTCACTCGTACTCTTTGCAACGGTCGTCTTAGAATCGCTGATTGCCGGGCCATTTGCCGTTTTGTCCCGCAAGATGGATGCCGAAGGGCGACGTCATTACGCGGGCAGCACGCTGATTCACACTCTGGCTATTCTCATCGCGGCCGTTCCTTTTGTGACATTGGCCAGTGTTGTCTTTGCGGGCATCGAACAATTTCAACCTTTGTCGCCCGTCGTCGGCGTGCTGGCGATGGTTTTGCCGCTAGTGATGTTGCGAGAATATGCCCGGCGGTTTTGCTTTGCGCGATTGAGTATGCGCGAGGTTGTCGCGATTGACTTGGCCGTGGCGGTGTTGCAGTTGGCCACTCTGGCTGTCCTGTTCACGCTGGGCATACTGACGGCGGTGACGGCTTGGCTGGTGATCGGCACGGTTTGTGGAGTGGGTGCGATCACTTGGCTGATTCTTTCGCGATCAAAATTTGTGTTGCAGCGGGAGAATCTCAAAGTTCATTGGGGACAAAGCTGGGCGTTTGGCAAATGGAATCTCTCGGCGAAAGGGGTCAATTGGCTGCATGACAATTGCGGAGTGTGGTTGGCGGCGATGTTTTTAGCGGCCGGAGTCGCCGCGACAGGGGCCTACACCAAATGCCAAATGATCGTGCAATTTTCAAATCCTATCATCTTGGGACTAGGCAATATCCTCGGTCCCCTCACTGCGCGGGCCTTTGTCGAACGGGGTGCGAGTGATTTACGGCGAACGGTCGGACGCATGACCTGTATCCTTGGCGGCGCGATGATTTGTTTTTGGCTGTTGCTGCTTGTCGGAGGAACTTTCGGGTTGAAGATGTACGGCGACCTTCAGCCGGGCGACCACTTCGTCATGATGGTACTTGTAACGGCTTACTTTGCCGCCGCGATTGGCATTGGTTTCAATGCTGGATTGCAGGCGATGGAACGGACCGAGGCGATTTTTCGCGTGTGTCTCGTGGCGATGCTTGTGACTGTTGGCGTGACGGCCGTGTTGTTGAAACCGTTCGGTCTTGTCGGGGCGGCGATTGGACTGCTGGCGGGAAACCTGACGGGCGGGGCGGGGCGGGCGATTGCATTCTGGAAACTGAGCGGTGAGTATTTGAAAAAGTCCACTGTGGAAAGTTTTCAGGATAATACGAACAACGCTTTAGACGACTTCGATAACCGCTCGGATGATGATTCCATTAAATCTGCCGCTCATTCACATTTGCTGGAGGCGGTGGAACAAGCATGAGTTACGCCGCCACTTATAAAACGACTTGGCCCGAGGGCTATTTTTGGGGACCGAAAGAGGTCGGTGGCACCCTTGCGCGGGTCTCGTATTTAATCGCGACGGCACTCGTTCCACTGTTTGTGTTCTTCATCGAATCGAATTTTCGAGAAGTCGATGGCGAGACCTTCAACTTTGACTTTCAGGTTGCTTTGCGACTGGGGCTGGTGGCCTGTTGCGGTGCGTTTGGATTGTTTCACATTCGGCGGACGTTTTTTCATCTGGAAAGATTTCCCGCTGCGTGGAGTTTCTTGTTGATTATTTGGGCCGCCATGACGTTACCGATCGCAGTCAAGACCGATCACGCCTTTGCTGCGACGTTCGCCTTGTTCGGCATCACGCTGTTCGCGCCAGCTGCACTCTTACAATTGGGACCGGCCCGATTCTTGTCACTGTTCTGCCTGGGATTACTCGTTTTCTTAGTCGGCTGTTGGGTGACTTGGTACGTGTTTCCCGATTTGGGCCGAACCTCCTATAACTTGTTCCCGCAAGATTACATGGGTCGCGAGCGTTTCGCCGGATTGGCACCCGCCAATGGAACCGGGCGTCAGGCTGCGCTTTGCACAACGCTATTACTTGTGTTGGGTTGTGAAAAAGTTTGGAAGTGGCGATATGTTATTCCCTCGTCGATGCTCTCGGTTTACACGTTGTATGCCACGGACAGTCGCACGGCGATGTTGTCGGCGATTGCTGCGGCAACCTTGATCGGTTTGCGAATGCTCGGCACCCGGCCGCTCATTCTCGCCTTTTTGATGTTCGGATTTATCGGCTCGATAGGTGTTTTCGTCCGAGAAGCGGGCATCGTTCCTGTCACGGCCGATTCAGTTCTGTCGAATGTTGCCCGCACGAAAGATGCGGAAGAACTTTACAGTTTGACGGGACGCCTAGGCTTGTGGGAGTTCACTTGGAGCAAGATCAAAGCCTCTCCCGTTTATGGTTATGGCTATGGTTGTGCTCGCTTTGTCATGCCGGAGTCGGGCATGGTGTGGGGAAATTTTCAGGCTCACAATTTGTTATTGAACATTACGCTTTGCCTCGGTTTGGTCGGGGGTGGAATTGTCGTCCTAACGATGATCAGTCAGTTTTATGGAATGGCGTTTCGTCGCAATCTGCTACCGGATGCGCTGGTCGTGTTGGTTATCGTCGGCGGTGTTGGCGACATGATGATGTTCAGTCCGATTCCCGACTCGCATACCTTGCTCTGGCTGACCGCTCTCTATTGGCGACAAACGAATGCGAAACTCTCCAACAACCCGAAAACACATTGGCTGGGAGGCATAACTGCATGACGCCGCTACTTTTATCTGACGCCCCTGCCGTTCGCATGACGACGCTGCAGCTTGATGCGCATGTGGTGTACATCACGAACTTTATTCCGCCGCACAAACTGCCGTTGTATTGCGAGTTCAATCGACGGGTTCGCAAGCTCACGGTTTTGCTTTCGACGCCGATGGAAGCCAATCGCACGTGGGACGCCGATTTCGACGGTCTCGACGTGCGGATGCAAAACACGACGACCTTGAAGCGACCTCGTAAACATGCACTCGGCTTTAAGGATCACACTTACGTTCATATTCCGTGGGACACGGGCAAGCTACTGAAAGACCTTCAACCCGACGTGATCCTCTCGGCGGAGCTTGGATTTCGCTCTTTATTTTCCGCCCGCTACAAACGTTGCAACGGCAATGTGCCGCTGATGTATTGGTGCGGCTTGTCGGAACACACTGAGCGGGGCAAGGGTTGGCATCGGCACCTGTTGCGTAAATGGCTCATTCGTCAGGCTGACGGGGTCATGGTCAATGGCAACAGCGGGGCGCGCTACTTGAAGAAGTTGGGACTGGCCGCCGACCGTGTGTTTCGGATCCCATACACGGCCGCGTCGCAGTTTTACGAAAACGGTTTGCCAACTCGTCCCGAAGAGGTTGCTCACCGTTTGGTATTCGTTGGACGACAAATCGAAGTCAAGGGTGTCATTCCGTTTGTGTCGGCATTGGCCAGTTGGGGTCGTAAAAACCCTGGTCGCAAGGTCGAGCTTCACTTTGCTGGCTCTGGTCCATTGCAACCGGCCATTGAAGCATTTCCCGTCCCGCCGAATGTGCAAATCACGATGCTCGGCGAGTGCAATTGGGAACGGCTGACCCAGGTTTATCACAACTCGGGCATTTTCGCTTTTCCGAGCATGGCGGATGATTGGGGCATGACCGTGAACGAAGCGATGGGATCGGGCTTGCCTGTGCTGGGAAGCGTTTACAGTCAGGGCGTTGATGAAATGTGCATTGAGGGTGAGACCGGTTGGCGATTTCGCACCGATCAACCGGACGAGACCGAAGCGGCGATTGATCGCGCTTTGAACACGCCGGTCGAACGATTGAACGAGATGCGAATTAACGCTCGCGAGCAGGTCGCCCATCTCACGCCTGAATATGCGGCCGATTGTTTGACGGGTGCGATTCAACGAGTTTTAACGAGGTATCGTGACGAACGATGAGCAACGAGACCGACAACATTCCAACGAATTGGCCCCGCAAATACGACATTTTCGGCGTGGGCATTAGCGCGACGACATACGCCGAAGCGACGGAGACGATTCTGCGCGCGGCCGAAGAGCGTGTGGGGGCGGTCGTGTCGGCGCACGCGGTTCATGCCCTGGTCACGTTCAGTTCCAGCCAGGAGCTTCGCGACAAGGCCAACACGTTTGAAATGATTACACCCGACGGCCAGCCGGTCCGTTGGGCCTTAAACCGCTTGCACGCGACTCGTTTGACCGATCGCGTCTATGGCCCGAATTTGACGTTATATTTGTGCGCGGCGGCGGCGGAGCGGGGAGTCCCGATCTATTTGTATGGCGGTGCGAACGAGGACATTTTAGAAAAGTTGAAGACCAGTTTGCTCGCCAGATTTCCGAAACTGAAAATCGCCGGTGCCTTTTCGCCCCCCTTTCGCGCACTGACGGAGGAAGAGTCTGACATCCTCGTGGACGAAGTCAATTCGAGCGGGGCGGGAATTTTCTTCATCGGACTCGGCTGTCCCAAACAAGACGAATTTGCCTACGCCTTTCGCGACCGGATGAACGCGGTCCTGATTTGCGTCGGGGCCGCATTTGATTTTCACGCGGGTATCAAAGGTTCCGCGCCAGCGTGGATGCAGAAGCGAGGACTGGAATGGTTATATCGACTCGTGCAGGAACCGCGGCGATTGTGGAAGCGTTACTTGGTCACGAATTCGATTTTCGTCGGCAAGTTCGCAGCCGCTTTGGCCAGAAAGTGGTTCATGCCTTGGAAAAAGCCACAACAGTTTCCTTTGCAACCCATCGCCGTAAACGCGGAATCGAATAGCGGGCAGAGCGAATCTGTCGAACAGCAAAATCAACATCGCGAAACGTCACCAGCGGCCGAATGTATTACTTCATAACCTTAACCACATTTTCAAACACCTAAGAATCTCGACCTCCACGATTGTCATCTTTCGCTCCGCGAAAGGACGTCCTTTCGCGGAGCGCAAGACGACAATGCAACGAGTTGTTTAACCTTAACACCTTAACTTCACCTTCATTCTCACTACATATCGGAGCAACATGATGAACAAAAATGGTCTCATTCTCGTGGCGGGCGGCGGCGGCTTCATCGGCGGTCATCTCATTACCTACCTCAAGGGCCAAGGTTACAACAACCTGCGGTCGGTCGATGTCAAACCGTTCGAGGAATGGTATCAAGTCCATGACGACGTCGAAAACGTCGTCGCCGATTTGAAGGACTTGTCGAAGTGCCTTATGGCCTGCGACGGCGTTCACGAAGTTTACAATTTGGCCGCTGACATGGGCGGGATGGGCTTCATCGAAAACAATAAAGCCCTCTGCATGTTGTCAGTCCTCATCAACACTCACCTGTTAATGGCCGCGAAGGAACATGCCTGTGAACGATTCTTCTACGCGAGTTCTGCCTGCGTTTATAACGCCGACAAACAGCGCGATCCCAACGTGACGGCTTTGAAAGAAGCGGACGCCTATCCGGCGATGGCCGAAGATGGTTACGGCTGGGAGAAGTTGTTCAGCGAAAGGATGTCGCGCCACTTTCGCGAGGATTACGGGATCACGACCCGCGTCGCCCGGTTTCATAATGTGTACGGTCCGCTCGGCACGTGGGAAGGTGGTCGCGAAAAAGCTCCTGCGGCTGTGTGTCGCAAAGTGATTGACGCTCAATTGACCGGCAGCCGCAAAATTGAAATCTGGGGCGACGGCAAGCAAAGCCGTTCGTTCATGTACATCGACGATTGCACTTATGGCATTGATCGGATCATGCACAGCGAGATTCTCGAACCGATCAATCTCGGCTCGAGCGAATTGGACACGATCAATCAACTTGTGGACATCGTCGAAGAAATTGCTGGCATCAAGCTCAAGCGGGAATACAACCTGAGTGCCCCCAAGGGTGTGAACGGTCGCAACAGCGACAACACCATGATTCAGGAACAACTCGGTTGGGAGCCAAGCACGAAGCTTCGCGATGGCATGGCGAAAACTTACGCCTGGATTTATGAAGAATATACTGCGAAATACGGCGTCGGCAAGAAATTGGCGACGGTTTAAGGCAAAAGGATTTCTGATTTCAGTAATGACTATGGAAAAACTTCCTCACATCACGGTTGGCGTGCCCGTTTATAACGGTGAAAAGTATCTCGCGGCGACAGTCGATTCGATCCTCGCGCAGACCTTCACCGATTTTGAACTGGTCATTTCCGACAATGGTTCGACCGACCGCACACAAGCGATGTGTGAGGGCTACGCTGCACGCGATCCGCGCGTCCGTTATTTCCGAGAAGCGGAAAATCGCGGTGCGCCGTGGAATATCAATCGGGTCGTCGAGTTGGCGCGGGGAGAGTTTTTCAAATGGCAATCGGCCGACGACACGATTGCTCCGACGTTTCTCGAAAAGTGTGTCGAGGTGTTTCGTCACGATCCAGAATTAGGCTTGGTCATGTCACGCGCAGCCCCCATTGATGGACAAGGTTCGCTCATTGATCCGGTCGAGTTAGAAGCCCGCACCGGAGAACCGGCACCCCGATTTACCGATGACATAGAGGCCTATCGTTGGGATTACCTAAGATCACTCCGGGCGGATCGCCGCTTTAAGGGTATCTTGTTGTTTACCGAGCGGTGTTTTGAGGAGTTCGGCTTGTTGCGGAAAACGACCCTGCTGAAGTCGGGTTTGCATCGCCCTTATCGCGGTTCGGAAAAGGTTTGCGTTTCCGAACTGGCGATTGTGGGCCGTTTCGGGGAAATCCCAGAAGTGTTGTTTTTTAACCGCTGGCACGACGACCGATTTTCGGCACTGGGGACAGCGGCGCAACAGTTGCAGTGGGTCAATCCAAAAGCGAAAGCCAAATTTATTTGGCCCCGACAATTGCGCTGTGCCTGGGGATATTTGTGGGCTTGCTTCCGGATGCGGATGGGGGTGATCGAACGAATCGGCTGTCTCGCGGCATTTGCTCAATGGGTGTTGCGACCGCATAAATGGATCGGAATGTTACGAGAGTCGTTCCTGGGCAAAGGAATGAACGCCTTGTTGCCGAAACCGAAAGCCGCGACGGCGGAAGTGTTTTCAGCACCGACCACTTCCGGCCTCGAAACAACCGCAAAATAAATGAGTGTCGTCCTTCGCGCAACGAAGGAGCGTCCTTTCGCGGAGCGAAAGACGACAATACGAAAGTCAATGCTCGACAAACCTTAACACGAATCAGTCAAAACCTTTTTAATACACTACCAATCAGACATCACGGAAACGACTTAGAAATATGGCCACGGCAATCACTTCACCTGTGCAACGACACTCGTTGCAGCCGATCAGCGAGATTCCCTCACTCGATGAACTGTTGCGAAAAGACCTCGACTATATTTGCGATTCTCTCCAAGAAGAGTTTGCAAAGATGTCGGGCAAGCGGCTCCTCATCACCGGCGGGGCGGGCTTTTTGGGCTACTATCTCGTCCAGGCGGTCCTGCATTGGAACGACACTCGTTCGCCGAAGAAGCGAATCGAGTTGACGATGTTCGACAATTTCATGCGGGGTATGCCTGACTGGTTGGCCGCGCTCGAGGGTCGCGACGATTTAATCTTGGTCCGCCACGACATTCGTAATCCGCTGCCGAAAGATTTGGCCGACTTTGCCTACATTGTTCACGCCGCCGGGATTGCGTCGCCCATTTATTATCGCAAGCAGCCCATCGAGACGATGGACGCCAACATCAATGGGCTAAGGTCGTTGCTCGACTATTGCTTGGCCCGACAGAAGACGTCGCAGCCGGTGGAAGGCTTTCTCTTTTATTCCAGCAGCGAAATTTATGGCGACCCGCCAGCCGACAAAATTCCGACCGACGAAGAGTATCGCGGCAATGTTTCCTGTACGGGTCCACGGGCTTGTTACGACGAGTCCAAACGCTATGGCGAAACGCTGTGCGTGACGTTTTATCGACAGTATGGCCTGCCGATCAAAATGGCGCGGCCGTTTAATAACTACGGTCCCGGCTTGAAGATCACCGACCGCCGCGTGTTGCCGGACTTTTGTCGCGACGTCCTGTCGGGCAAGGACATTGTCATGCTTTCCGACGGGGCACCAACGCGGACATTTTGTTACAGTGCCGACGCGATTATTGGTTATTACAAAGTTCTCGTCCGTGGTCACAACGGAGAAGCGTACAACGTCGGCGTCGAAACGCCGGAGATTTCAATGGCCCAACTGGCCGAGCATGTTGTGACTTTAGCGCGAGACATTTTCGGATACGAAGGCCGCGTCGTTCGCGAGGCGTCCGCCGAGAAAGATTACTTGGTCGATAATCCCAATCGCCGCTCGCCCAACATCCTGAAAGCACGCACGCAACTCGAATATCAACCGTCGGTCGAGTTTGCCGACGGCCTGCGTCGGGCGTTGATCTGGTACTACCACAATCAACAAGCGGAGGATGCGTGATGAAGGTTTCCATCATTGGTGCCGGATATGTCGGACTTGTAACGGGTACTTGCTTGGCGGAAAAAGGCCATCAAGTTACGCTTGTCGATGTCGATCCGGCCAAAGTGACCGCGATCAACGGCGGAACGCCGCCGATTCACGAACTTGATTTGCCGGAGCTTCTCGCCAAGCACGCGGGCAAGAATCTCTGCGCGACGACCGACCTGCAAGCGGCAGTTCTCGCCACGGAAATCACCTTGATTGCCGTCGGTACGCCGTTCGATGGTCAACGGATCGATCTGACGTTTGTTCGAGAATGTTCGGCCCAAATTGGTCGCGCACTCCGCGATAAGAATGCATATCACGTCGTCGTGGTCAAGAGTACGGTCGTGCCCGGCACGACGGACGATGTCGTCGGTCCGACCGTTGCTCAAGAGTCGGGGAAAGTTCTCGGAAGAGATTTCGGTCTCGGTATGAATCCGGAATTTCTGACGGAAGGACAAGCTCTGGCAGATTTTATGCGGCCTGACCGGATTGTTCTTGGCGGGATCGACGAGCGAACTCAAGACACTCTCGACGGTTTGTATGCGAGCTTTACGAATTGCCCGCACATTCGCACGAGCAATAAAGCAGCGGAGATGATCAAATACGCCTCGAATTCGTTACTGGCGACGATGATCTCCTTCGCGAATGAAATTGGCAATCTTTGCTCGGCGGTCGGTGGCGTCGATGTGCTGGACGTGATGCAGGGAGTCCATTGCTCGTCGTACTTGAGTCCTTTCACCAAGAGTGGCGACCGCGTAACCGCTCCAATCAGTTCGTTTCTGCTCGCTGGTTGCGGTTTCGGTGGAAGCTGTCTTCCCAAGGACGTGAAAGCCCTGGTCAGTCATGGTCAACAGCACGGTGCCGCGATGCCGCTGTTGAGTTCGGTTTTACAGGTCAATCGCGACCAGCCCGGCCGCGTGTTGTCGCTGCTAAAAAAGCATTTTCCATCGTTGCACGGTGTTCGCACGGCCGTTCTCGGTTTGGCGTTTAAGCCCGACACCGACGATTTGCGAGAGTCGCCCGCGTTTCCGATTATTGATGCGCTCTTGGCGGAAGGGGCTTCGATCTCGGCTTATGACCCGGTCGCTGGCCCAGGAGCGAAACGGATTTTTGGCCAAAAGCCGGTCAATGTTTGCACCGGCTTGAATGAAGCCATGCACGAAGCACAGGCCGTCGTACTCGTCACTCGCTGGGACGAGTTTCGCTCCGTTCCGGAATTGCTGAGAAAACAAAACTCGCAAGCCGTGTTCATCGACGGCCGTCGCATGTTGGATAAAGGAAGTTTTGAGCATTACGAAGGAATCGGAGTTTAAGGAAACGCAGAAGTCAAAACGCAAAATGCAAAACGATAATTAGGAAAGAATACGGTCACAATGATATTTCAAGAAACACCACTCGCCGGACTATACGTTCTGCAACTCGAAAAGTTGTTGGATGAGCGGGGATATTTCGCCCGGGCTTGGTGCGAAAAGGAGTTTGAGCGGAAGGGGTTAAACCCT
>JAYUFG010000261.1:0-13754 GCA_043738845.1 Planctomycetaceae bacterium | reverse complement strand
TCCTCTTTCCGTGCAAACGGTGCGGCGTCCAGGCCGATGTCCTCCTGATGAAAATGGTTTCCTGGCCCAATCCAGGCGACGCAGTTTAACTCACAATATTCTCCTATTGACGTTTTCATGACCCTCCCACCGACGCAAAAGCTGACGTGGTCCCCGTTTCTTGCCGCGCCAAAAATCCCCTCTGGGCAAAAGGGACAAATCGCCATATTCTGTGGGGCATGATTAGCACGTCCTCAACCTTTGATTCCGCCTCACCGACAAGCACTACCACCGAGATCATCCCCTGGTTTCCTCGGACCGCCCGACTCGCGTTCCTGGGCAGCTTGCTGATGTGGCTCGCCTTACCGCCGGTCAATGCTTGGCCGTTGGCTTGGATCGCACCGGTCCCGTGGCTACTACTCGTGCGACAGAAACAACTGCTCGGTAAACGGCCCTATCTCACAATCTGGCTTGCCGGGTTTGTCTTTTGGTTGGCGGCTGTGCATTGGATCGTGATGCCCCACCCGGTCCTCATTCTCGGCTTGCTCGCGTTGGCGTTTTATCTGGGGCTGTACGTTCCCGTCTTCGTCGGTTTGTGTCGCGTCGCTGTCCATCAACTGCGAATCTCGCTGTTGATTGCCGCGCCGATTATTTGGATGGGCTTGGAATTAGCGAAGGGACATTTCCTCAGCGGGTTCACGATGGGCAGTTTGGGCCACACGCAGGTTCATTTTACGCCCCTCATTCAAATCGCCGATATCTTCGGTTCGTATGGCGTTTCCGCGTTCGTCATATTTATCGCCGCCTGTGTGGCCCGAATGATCGCTTGGGACGCAGCACCTCGTCGGGTGTGGCCGATTGCTCCGCTGGTGATCGTGATGGCGATGGTAATTTTCTATGGCATATTGTCAAATTATCCAAACAATCGGGGAAGAATGGGACCGCGAATTGCCTTGATCCAAGGTTCGTTCGCGGTCGAGGTCAAACACGACCCGGAAATGGCTGGAAAAGTTATCGCGAGTTATACGCAACTTTCAATAGACGCGATAAAAAAGGCCCAGAGTGGATCCTCCGACGTTTCGGCTGGACCTCCCGATCTGATCGTCTGGCCCGAGACGATGTATCGTTATCCTCTCGTCGAGTTCTCGGAAGATGCTCCCGACCCGACGGGCCGCAACGGCGAAAAAATGACCAAAGAAGCGTATGCAGATCGGTTTCGTCGGCCGCTGTTTAAACTGCGCACGGATTTGGGAGTTCCGCTGTTGTTGGGGATTGATCGCGTGCGTGGCTTAAAAGATGGCGAAGAGCATTACAACTCAGCCGTTTTTATTCCAAGTGAAGGTGAAATCTCAGGGCATTACGACAAAGTCCATTTGGTCGCCTTCGGTGAGTACGTCCCATTTGCGGTCTGGTTTCCTTGGTTGTACAAACTGACACCGCTTCCACAGGGTGCGCACCCCGGCGACGGACCAAAATCATTTAAGGTGGGTGAGTTTCGGATCGCGCCGAGCATCTGTTACGAAACAACGATCCCGCACTTGATTCGCGGGCAAGTTGCTCAGCTTCGCGAGCAGGGCGAAGAACCGGATATCCTCGTCAACATTACCAATGATGGCTGGTTTCGTGGATCGAGTGAATTGGACATGCACCTCGCCTGCGCCGTCTTTCGGGCGATTGAATGTCGCAAGCCGATGTTGATCGCCGCCAACACGGGCTTCTCGGCCTGGATTGACGACCGAGGAAAAATCGTGCGGCAAGGAGAACGCTGGGTTGAGGACAAAATAATTGCCGAACCTTACCTCTATTCGCGACCGAGCTTGTACCTCACCATCGGCGACTGGCCAGCGGGAATCTGTCTCCTCTTCTGCGGACTGCTCGTCTTGGTCGGCTGGCAAAAGGGTCGTGCGCAGCCGAAAATGATTCCTCCAAATTAGCCCCACGTTCTCAAGGGAATAAAACCGGTGGGGTTGTTCCGATTCTATGTGAGACGGAATTACTCTCCAAATTCGGTGGAAAATTGCGTTAAATTAAACCGATAAGCTGACAAATTGCCTGTAAGCCTTGTACTTGCAATGGTTTACGGCCTATTTTTCGGCCATATTTGGTTTGCAATTTTCTCCAGTGATGTTTTCCTAGTCTGCCCTATTTAACAGAAAACATTGACTTGAGGGTCGGTTCGTAACTATAGTAAAGGGACCATTCTCGGCCTCTTTTTCAGGGCTATTGTTGGCAATCGCTAATTTTCGGAGCGGACGGATGAACCTTCTCGGCAAAATCTTCGTGGTCTTGATCTTCATCATGAGCCTCATGTTCATGACCGGCGAGCTAATGGTCTATTCGACCCAGCGCAACTGGAAAAACGAGGTCGAACGGTCCGACAAGGACAACCCTGACAAGGGGGGCTACGCCCAGCGCCTAAAAGTAGCGGGCGAAAAGAATGAAAAGCTCGTCGCTGAAAAGGACGAATTACAAAAGAAAATGGATGTGGAATTGGCCGCGCGGCGGCAGGTCTTGGCCAAGGTCGAAGCCCAACTCGGCGAAAAGGCCAAGGAACTCGACGCTCTGCGAGCGGAAGTGACCACGCTCAACGATCAAAAGAAGCAACTTACGACGCAGGTCGCAACCCTGACCGCATCGCTCAATGCCAAAGCGACCGAAACCGCCCAATTGCGGGATCAAATTCGCGGCGTCCAACAAGAGAGTGAAGCCAAGTTCAAGCAAGTCGTGGACATTACTGAAAAGGTCAATCAGGCCAACGGCGATCTCACCCGCCAGACCGAGCGGAACAAGCAACTTTCCGAACAATTGGCCAATGCAAAGCTACTGCTGGCCAAGGTGAACTTAACCCTTGAAACACCGCTGAGTCTCACGCCGATGCCCGTCGATGGCGTCGTGCTGGCCGTGAGTGGTCCCCAAAACAATCTGTTGGAAATCTCGCTCGGCTCGGACGACAGCCTGCGTGTGGGACACTCGATTGAAGTCTTCCGCGAAGGAAAATACTTGGGCCGCGCTCAAATAACTTTGACGACGCCTGATCGGGCCGTCGCCACCGTCGATACGAAACTCCGCACCGGACCTATTCAGAAAGGCGACCGTGTCACCACTCGACTCAAAACCTGATGACGGCCAAGTTCGTAGTCGAGAAGCTAACATTTACTTGGCGATGGCGAGCCTCTCGTGTTTGACGGTCATGATCGTTGGTGTCTCCTGTGTGCATAGTGCTTACGCTTTAGACGAAAAACTTAAATCGCCGCAGACGTCGCCCATGCCCAGCGACGCGACTTCTTCGGTGAGGTGTGATTACCAGGTGGCGGTCGTTTTGTCAGTCTCTGGGCCGCAAAATAACATTTTGGAAATATCGCTCGGCTCGGACGACGGACTACGGGTGGGACACTCGGTGGAGGTCTTCCGCGAAGGCAAGTACCTGGGCCGCGCTCAAATAACTTTGACCACGCTCGAGCGATCGGTCGCAACCGTCGATACGAAACAAATTACCGGACCTATTCAGAAAGGCGACCGTGTCACCACTCGACTCAAAACCTGAAGATGGCCAAGTCCAAAAGCAAAAGGCCAACATCTACTTGATGATGTTGATTTTGTCCTTTTTGGCACTGGTGATCGCGTGCGTATTTTGCGTACTCGACATGAACACCTACGAATGGAAACTTAAGCCGCCGAAGGCGTCGCTCGTTCCCTCCGCAACGACGTCAACGGTCACGTTGGCCCAAGCACCGCTGGCGGCAAAGATGGTTGCGTAATGGTGCCACGCAGTCGACGGTCGCTAAATCGTGGGCTAGTTCAGGCTTGGTAACCGCTTAATAAGGAAACCTTACCTCAAACTGGCGGGTTGCATCCACCTACTTCGGCGATGCGGGGGTCGGTTCACCCGGCTGAACGCGACGGGCGGTCCGTTCGTTCACGGAGCGGGAGGGCATTGCAGCGACTTCGCCCGAGTAACGCTTCGATTGTTCCCAGGCTAACTTTTGTTCGGTGTCGGGCGTTTCGGCTTCGACGCGGAAGATGTGCTGGCCTGGTTGTTTGGCAACGGCCTTCACCTTCAGTACCAGTTCCTTGCCCGGCTCAAGGCGAGGTATGACCGAGAAGTTGACGCTTCCATCTCCGAACTGATAAGCCGCACCCGACGCCTCGACCGGGTCGATGCCCCGCGAGAAGAGGGCGCGGATGTCAACCTTCTCGGCCGCCTTGTTGCCCCGATTGACCAAGTGGATCTCGTATAGCCCTTCTTGACCGACGGCCATCGGACCTTGCGGATCGATCACGTCGAGCCGCAGATCGGCGAAGCTGTCCACGCGAATCAATGATTCGCCCGATAGATGAATATCTCCACTGGCGGCAACATCGGCAAGCAAACGATAACTTCCAGCGGCAGCCGATTGACACTTCACCTCGAGAGCGATTTCCGCCCCACCTCGAATAGGAAAGCCGGGCCACTCGATTTTCTGACGATCACTCGAAACATGTCCGTCGCAGGTCGCGCTGACGAATGTCGCACCCTCTGGCAGATTCGCCGAAACTTGTGCCTTTTCAATCGGCTCGCGACCGGCGTTCTTAACCACGATCACATACGCGGTGGGCGTATTGAATTGAACCGACTCAGGTCCACGCACGGTGATTTGCAACGGTGCGTCACGAATGACTTGGACGTCTTGCTTGGCGTCGGATTGAATGCCACCGTCGGCCGCAACTTGCGCCCGAATGACGACCGCACCAATTTGGCGAGCGACCAATTCGACCTCGACCACCTTCATCTCACCCGCCGTCAGGCGACCGAAATTGTGACTTGTGCCTTGATCGGTCGCATCGACGGGCAGCAGACGAATGATTACGTTCTCGGCATCGGCGGTGCCCGCGTTCGACAACGACAAGCGATAGACGGTCGTTTGACCGTAAGCGATTTCACGCGGACCAGCGAGTGACAAGTCGAGCTTGGCTCGCGGCGGACCGATTTCCTTTGCGGGGCGGGTTGTCACCAAAGTGTTAGCAGGCGTGGCTTCTGTCGGAGCGGGAGTTGTTTTTTCAGTGGCACGTGCGGGCGTCAGTGAAGCGGGTGATGGCACTGCGACAGTTTGCGCAACCGTCGGTGCTGGTACGACAACCGTCGGCGCAGAGGATTCAATCGACGGCGTGGGGGCTACGATAATCGGAGTAGGCACCACCACCGCCACACTAGGAGCAGGCACCGCTACAGCGGAAGGTAGCACAGGCGAGTCAGCAACGCTTCCCGCTGGGGGAACGTCATTCGACTTCCGCCAAGCAGGTGTTGGCGTGGCGTCGGCTGGCGTCGGTGTTGGGTTGGATGGTGTCACCGCAACCGATTGCGGAGCCGGTGCTGGCGTTGTTGCTGTCCAAGGAGCGGGCGATGTCGGAGCTTTGATTTCAGGTGTAACGGTCGTTAATGGTGTAACGGGCGCAGGCGAGGCAACAACCTTCTCCGTTTCGCAGGGGCGGTTCATCATCACCGAGCGACGTGCGCTCGGTTGGACCGCGTTAGCAACGTCGGAGGTGGTTGGCACATTGCCAGTGACTTCTGGGACATTGACCGGTGGGGCGACGGGCGTTTCAACCGGTGTTGATTTCGCTACGACCGCTATGGCAACGGCTTCTTTGAGTGGTCCGGTTGGCGTGGCGGGACTTGTGTTCGGCAAGTCACCTTGCTCGCGCATCGCCGACAGTTTTTCTTGCAACGGATTGGGGCGATGCAAAATCGAAACAGGTTTCGGTTCACCCCGGTCTGCCACGCGCGGCGGCGAAGAAACCGACGGCAAACTCTCGACGTCGGGCGGAACAGCCGCTGGTGCCGATTCCTTTACACGCATCGAAGAGGCTTGTGGATCACTCGCCCGGTCGGTGGCCGGTGCGGTCGCAGCAGGTGCATTGTCCCTGTTGATCGCGCGGCGGCTCGAGGACGTTTCCTTATTGTCTTTGCTGATCGGAACAGGAACCGGATTGGAACTTGGGATCGGCTGCTTGGTCAGCGCACTCGGTGCCGATTTGTTATTGTTCGTGCTACTACTCGGCACTTTATTGTTCGGTGCCAAGCTGGGAAGGGCATCATTCGCAATGCTGTTATTGCGAGCACTGTTCCCGATGATAGAACTTGGCGAGTTTTTCTGCACAGCAGGGGATGACATCGACGGTGCCGCCGTTGTCGAGGGCGACGGGGCAGAGGGCAACGGTGCCGTTCGCACGATCGATTTCGGCGTCGCCGGGTCCGAAGGAGCCGCAACGACGTTGGGATCGCCGATCATGTTCTGGCGAAATTGGCCCCAGCGTTCGCTCCATTTTTTCGGAGCCAACGAGGAACCCTCCGCCGAGTTGTTGACCTCTTGCGCCAACGACCAGGTCGAACCCTGGGCGGCAATTAGCACGACCAACGCAGCCATCCATGCTTTGCGGTACATCGTTCGAATCCTATTTTTCAGACAGAACCGGGGGGATCTATCATGGACAGAGACCGTCGCGGGCTGCATCCTCAACCCAAAAATACGAGCGGACTCAAGAACGGCAGTTAGCCCTTCTCGATACGTTTATCGACCAGAGGAATCGTGACGGTTAAATCGACTTGGTCGAAACGTGAAAAAATCGAAAAAAATTGGGTTGCGTAAAATAGGAAGCCGACGAAATACCGGAATGCCTGGCAATATAAATTGACATCGACTGACAAAAATGGGTGGATTTGGTGAAATAGGTCGTTGTCTTATGGTTGCCAAACTCGCACGCGGTGGTTTTCACTATCACCAATATAGATCGCCCCGTCGTTGTCCACGAAGATGCCGTGTGGTCGAGCAAGCTCGCACTTTATCGGATCTCCATCAGGACCGTCCCCCTTTTTTCCGTCCCCGACCAACAGTTCGAGCGTCCTTTTTTTCACGTCAAGGTAGCGAATCGAATGCGATTCCGTGTCGGCCAAATAGACGTTCCCCTGCGCGTCGAGGCTCACGCACTTCGGTCCCGACAGTGTTGCTTCTTTGGCCGGGCCACCGTTGCCAGAGAATCCCGACTTGCCAGTTCCGGCGATGTGATGCAGTGCGTTGGATTTGGGATCGAGTTGCAGCACGGCGTTTCCTTCCCGCAGCGCAAGCCACATTTTTCCGTCAGGTGCAAAGGCCATCGCACGCGGGCCATTCAACATCGAGCCGGTGATTTTCGCACCGTCGGGCGACGTTTTCTTTTCGCCATTTCCCGCCCAGGTTGAAATCACGCCGGTCTTCATGTCGATCTTCCGTACCCGATGGTTGAGAATATCGCACACATAAAGATCGCCGACCGAATCGAATGCAAGGCTGTGGGGCTGATTGAACTGCGAGTTTGCTACCGGGCCACCGTCACCTGCAAAGCCGGGTGTGCCGTCGCCAGCGACCGTGCTGATCTTGTTCGTTTTAGCATCGACGCGGCGGACGAGATGGTTCATCCTTTCGACGAAAAACAGATTGCCCGTCTTGTCCCAGGCCATTTCATACGGTTCATTCAACGCAGCGGCGGTTGCCAATCCGCCATCTCCGGTATAGCCCTTTTGGTCGCTGCCAGCAAAGGTTGAAATCGTTCCATCCTGGGCGACACGACGAATGCGCTGATTATCAACGTCGCAAATATAGAGCGCGCCGTCCGGCCCACGGGAAATGGCGAAGGGGTTATTTAACTGAGCCTTTTCCGCTGGACCTCCGTCGCCAGAAAAACCTTTTTTGCCCGTGCCAGCGAACGCGACAACCTTTGCCGCGAAGGCATGGGGTATGGCATTCATCAAGAGTAATATAGCGACCAACAAGTACAAACGATTCGTTCTCATCGTGAATGGTTCCGGATAAAAATTGATTTTCTACTACTCTGTAGTACTACAACGCTAGTTGATATTGTTGAATTTGGGTGAAGGGGGGCATAATGTGGCGTCTTTTCACCTGGAGGAACATGGCATGGACGCCGCCAGGATTCAGTCTTTGAAACCGCTGCTGGCAAGTTTTCTGAAACGCTTTGACGGGTGCTTTGTGAGTGCTGGCACACGCGGCCACTTGTCCAGCTACGTACACGGACAATTGTCGGACTTGCCGCGCAAGAACAGCGAGCCGATCGCCGACGCCTGCGACTTGCCGCGGCGAACATTGCAAGAATTCTTGAGTTTGCTGAAATGGGATCATGCGTTGCTGAAGACGACGTTGCAACAATTGGCGGTCACCGCCCCATTTTTTGCCAATTGGCCGCGTAGTTTCCCAAAATCTTCGGGATGCAAATCGTCAACAAAACGATCTTTTCCGAACGCATCGACAACAAGTTCGCAGGCGTCGTAATAGTCCTGCCACGTTCGCGGGGACAACTCCCCAGCGTCGCGGCGGTCTTTCTTGGCGGATAGGTATTGATTGCACAGGTCCGCGACGGTCAATCCGTCTCGATTAGGTCGGGGAGTGCGTCCCTTCAGAATATCCTCTCTTGACGGCAAGCCATTGGTCTAACGCGGACTGTGGGTCGTCGATGCGACCGAAATAGTAGAGTTTTCCGCGAACCTTTTTGCCCACTTTCCGGAGGCGTGTGGCGTCAAAGGGTAGTCTTTTGTGGGCTTGCGAATCCGCGTCTTCGTGGTATTCTTAGAGAATGTCGTATTCCTTCGTTTTCGGGGCGTTAAGTGATGTCAGTTGTACGAGTGGTTGTATGATACTTTATCTGACATTTCCGAAAGCGTCAAACGAGTCGAGTTTTTACGGCATTTGCACCCCTAGCTCAATTGGCTATGGTGTCGCGTTTCTCTAAGTTGCCTATCTGGTAACGACTTACAGCTAATATCGACCGTCCTGCACCTTCCAAATTTTCCAGGATTTCGCTCCGTTTAGGCCATAGAAAGTGCCACGGAAAGTGCCGCCGACAATCTTGCGATGATCGTTGACATTCCGCGATCCGGAACCGATAACAATACTGTGTCAGAGGGATTCGTCCCTCGGACAACGCCCATACGGAGTCCTGCCCCCTTCGTGTGGGTTTTTCTTTGCTCTGCCTTGGAGATATATCTACGACCAAGACCCAAATGGAAAATCGTCGGCAGTCGCTTTTTTCTTCTGATCGTTGCTCGCAGTTGCAGCGAAGATGGTAAGCCGATCCCTTGGGGCGTAAAAGAGGAACTCCCCAAAACGGTTTCGACAGATTCACGGTGCGATCTTTTCCTCGTGCAGACAGCGTCGTGTCACACGCCATGAAGTCACAAAAACAACGCCGCCCAGACACCGAGCGTCCAGGCGGCGTTAAAATCCTTTTAATGTTAAAGCAAAATCGTCGAAACGGAATGGCCTTCACCATTCTCATTTTCGCAAGCTGTTAATTGCCGCTCGAACGTCAGCAATGCGGCGCGCGTATTGATACTGGCACGTGATCCGGGCGTTTTCGACGTACCCATATTCTTGTGCCAGTTCTTCCCTTGCGGTCGTAAACCTTCCAATGGACAGCCAGAACATTCCGCGATTTACACTTGCTGCGACCGAGGATGGGGCCGTTGGATCCGCTGGCAGAATCGAAGAAACAATTTGGTCTCGTGCCAAAGCTTGCAGGGCGGCCCGAGTGCCTTTGACGACTGCCTGATAAATGCTGATCAAGGTCGCGAGTGCGTCAGCACGAGCGTTTATCGCGTCAATGCGATTCAAGGCGTTGCTCAATTCGCCCTCAATGGCGAAAAAATTGGCATTGGCCTTGTTTTGTGCGTCGAGAAGCGCGGCGAGCGATTTTTCCAATCGCTGAATCTCGACCGCACGGGCCGTTTGTTGTTGAGCCGTCATTTTTGGGGCGGCTTGTACTGGTGGCGTGCCAACGGCAATGACGATTGCAGTGGCGAGGCCCAGTTGAAGGAATCTAGGCATGACAAAACTCCATGTTGATGAAAAGGGGAGGTATCTAATCGGTTCAAACGACATTCGCTTGACCACGATTTGGCATCGACGCGGCGTGCGTACCGCGTCGATGCTAGGGTTAATTCGGTGCTTGGTTGGTGGTCCTCCTTACGTTTTTATTTCGAATTGTATTTGTTTATTGGGGCATCTTGAGGCGGCGGCGAGAACGTTGACGCGCGATAAATAGGACGACTGCGCCCATCGCACCAAGAACAAAACTAGATGGCTCGGGGAGGGTGTAGGACAGGGTCAGTTCCGCCGCGCGTTCCTGGCCAACTTCATTAGTTGCATCGACGATCAAAGTCACGGTATTGCCGTCGGCACCGACTTCCCCCGAAATCGCACTAAGCAGATGCCAATGGATGTCAAGTCCAGGGAACTCGTTCAGTGGGAACACTTCGCCCGTTGGCGTCCAAATAGTGGCGGCTAAATTGCCCGCGGTGTCATTTGTCGCGCCAAATAGCCACCCGCTGTCAATGCTCAATATTTTGCCGTACGTCATGTGTCCCTGATTAGCTAAAATTTGGAATGTATCGCTGTTCAAATTCAAAATGATTGGGTGGAATTGGCCATTGTCCAAAACTTGACCGGCAGCAAGTCCGCCATTGCTGCTGATTGCCAGGGCGTTCGAATATCCGCCTGTGGGTAATAAAAATCGCGACACGCCGGATTGCGTATTCCAGACCGTCGCGCGCCCCGCAGAATAACCAGCGACTATCAGGCCATCACCAGAGATTGCATTTGCGTTTCCGCTCCCGTCGAGATAAGTGGGTTGACCAGTCGCATTCCAAAACACAGGACGAGCGTTGCCGCTCTCAATAGCGACCCCAGTGAATCCGATCGCGCTGCTTGCCGTCAGCCATGCAGAAGTCGCGTTCGGAGGTAGAGACAGAAACGATACGGATCCATCTGTCGACCACTTGGCCGGGGCAGACCCGATGCGGCCGACGGCACCGCCTGAAAAGGCACCAACCGCGACGTTAGGTCCGCCGTCTGTAACCGGGACGAGCGAATAAATGTTTGCCGCCGGGTTGAAAAACCCGACCTGATAGTCTCCGCTCAAATTCTGAACTTGAAGAACAATATCGCCTTGATCGTCGCGCCCGACCGGTTTCGCCGAACCAACGCCAGAGGCCGGATCGGGATCAAAGGGTTTGAAATTTGTGAGGCTCAGGGTGCCCGCCTCTGCGGAGGCAACCAACAGCATCACGGTCGCTAAGGACCAGGACCACGAAAAACGGATTAACATTTGCACACTCCTAATTGAGGGGTTAAAATCCACAAAACGGAGGTGCCAATTTCCATTTGACAATGCCCTTTTGGGAGGGCACAATCAAACGGCTACGCCCTTCTCGGGCTTGGCACCTCTCCCTCTGGACGCCTGAATTATCTAGGCTCAGCGTCCAGGGGGGTGCTTTTCAATCATCACCTTCTGCTTTCATTAGCAGTCCTTTCTCCAATGCTGTTTGGCAACTCGTTGGATGTCGCGACAGACCGATTCGTCGTCTCGCTGGAAATCATCGCTATTTTTCTGACTGTCACGCAGAATCTCGTTCGCGGTTTTGGGTTTCGGCTTCCCGTCGTGCGGATTCGAGTTTGCTCTTCTCGAATGCTTCCTCAGCGGCCTTAAAAACCCAGATTATGGGGAGTAACCATTCCATAAATCATGTTTCCCAGACGGAACGTACCTTCGTTAGTTGTAAACTCGAGAATCTTTGCGATAATCGAATATCCATACACAAGGACGCTTTCGACCATCAATGCGCACAACGCCGTTTGTGCGCATGTCCTTTTTTTCCGTTCCTAATTTGACGTAACTATGGATAGCGCAACACCTTCCATCTCCGATGACGAATTCGTAGATGCCCTTGAAAGCCATAACGAAGAGCTACTCTCCCTAGCGAAGTCCTTAGCCAAAAATGGCATGAGATTGGACGCCGCTGATATTTACCAGGAAACTATCGCGAAGGCATGGGAGAACCGATCCTCTCTTACTTCGCTGGTCAATTTTCTTCCCTGGGCCAAGAAAATCATGAGGAACTATGCGACCTCCCACGCCCGCCGTGCGCGTCTCAAGGACACACACGAACGAACTACGGTTGGCGTCACCAACCAGGGAGTGACCGATAAATCGGACTCGTCAGGACTCTTCACTGCGGACCTTTTGCTTCATGAATTTGCGCGCAGTATGCCCACGAAGGTCCACGAATGTTGGATCGCCATTCAAGAACTTGGCGACTATAAGCGTGTTGCCGAGAAGTTGAAAATGAGCGCGAAGATGGTTAGTCGTTATCGGCAACTCGCAAAGAAATGGATCAAAGACGGAAATGACCAATGGGAGGCTTTTTACGTTAATACGACGGTCATTGCCAGCATCTTGTTTAGATATGAAAGAATTGCCGACCATCCAAAACTATTTGAAGACAAACTCCCTTTCCCAAAACCTTCGCGTGAGCAGGTCCTCCACTACATGTCAGTAGGTGTAAGCTATAATTTTGATTTTAACCGGCTCACACTTTCCGAATTAAATATGGTCAATCACAACCTATGTGGGATCTATTTAGCGATTTGCGCCCCGGATGACGTACTATTGGCGGCACATACCGATACAACCGTGTCTCAGCTTATGGATTTCGCTAACCAAGGCCGTTTCCCTTCTCAATCCAATCTGCTCACCATGCTGTCGCAGCAACTTGATCGTCTTTCGTCGATTCATACCAGCACTACCATTCACCAATGGGCTGAGAACCTATCCGCAAAAACAATTGAGTTGGAGGACTTTCACCGTTATATAGACGACGAATACCGTCGGATTGTATTTCTTCCACCTCTGAAAAGGCCGAAGACTAAAAAACCCCATCCCGCGAAGGAAAAGAGCTTGGTCAACCGAAGCTGACCGGGGGGTCATTTACGCGGGGTTTTGCTGATCCGCGATGAAGGAGAACGCTTCGGCATTGCCTATAAGGAACGAATGCCGGGCGTACGCAGCAAATGACGTACCCAAACGGCTGACACAAAAGTTTTACAGGCCCGGCAGTTCGTCTCACCTTCTTTGGCACAGAGGGAAATGCCCGAACACATCGTGTGCTCGCGCGGGATAGCCACTTTCGCGGTGGTCGTGGTATTGTGGCGACCATGCCGACGACGGGTCAGCAGCGGCATGGACCAACGGCCTACGCGGGTCTCGACTTTATTAAGGCCGCGTTCTGTCCGCTCGAATTCAACGCGCAGCAACTTAAATCGCATCCTAGCTACAGCCATCTTGGAAAGGACAAGGCCCTTGGGGAATTGGAGGTCAGCGATCCGCTGAATTATCCGCGTCAGTTTCCGTACACGGATGCGTCCGGAAATCGCAAAACGGGTACGCAGATCGTCACCGCTCAATTCGGACTGGCACCGAAAGACTTTGATTTGTTTCTTGGCATCTACACTTACCTCAAACGCTTGCCCGAGCTTCCGGCCGATGGCCGCAGCTTCTTGACCGTCGATTTTCTGGCGCGGCAACTCAATCTGCCAGCCGATGGACAAGCGTCGTATCAGCGCATCCGCAGCCGCATCTTTCGCTTTTCCTACGTGAAGTACACGAACACCGCGTTCTGGAACTCAGAAGCAAAGTCGTACGACATAGTGAACTTCGGATTTTGGAACTTGGCGGCCATGTCACGCATGACGGAGTCGCGTCGGCCCATCGAGTTTGAGTGGGATCCGACTTTGCTCCGCATCGTACGCGAGGGAAAGCTCCTGACGTTTGACTACGATTTGTACCTGACACTGTCCCCCGCCCTGAGACGGTTCTATCTGATCGCCAATCGCGACGGATGGAATCAGCGCGACAGCAGCCTCTTTCTCGCCGACGAATTCGCCATCCACCAGATCGGTTACAGCGAGCGA